>JAQUQP010000097.1 GCA_028716025.1 bacterium
AAATACCTTCCTGCCTGGCCAGCAGGTCAAAAGCAGCCAGCGCTTCCTGGTCCGTAGCATTGACATATTCTGCCCGGCCTGTGTATTTATAGTAACTGTGCTCCGGCCCCACTCCGGGATAATCCAATCCGGCAGCGATAGAATGTGTCGGTGAAACCTGCCCGTTCTTATCCTGCAACAAATACGATTTAGAACCATGCAGGATGCCAATGGTGCCTTTAGCCATGGTTGCGGCAGTATGAGGCTTGTTCACGCCTGCTCCGGAAGCTTCCACACCGATAAATTTGACTTTCTTATCATTATAAAACGGATAAAACAGGCCGATAGCATTACTACCACCATTAACACAAGCCAGTAAATAATCAGGTAGCCGTTTCTCCGCTTTTAAGATCTGCTTTTTCGCTTCTCGGCCGATCACAGCCTGGAAATCCCTGACGATCAGCGGGAACGGATGCGGCCCGGCACAGGACCCGAGCATATAATGCGTAGAGCGCACGTTGGTCACCCAATCTCTCAAGGCTTCATTCATAGCGTCTTTCAGGGTTTGTGTACCGCTGGTCACAGAGATCACTTTCGTGCCCAGTTTCTGCATCCGGTAAACATTCAGTTTCTGCCGCTCGATATCTTCCGCACCCATATAGACTTCACACTGCAATTTGAACAATGCCGCGACAGTAGCCACAGCCACGCCATGTTGTCCAGCGCCGGTCTCGGCAATAATTCTTTTCTTCCCCATACGTAAAGCCAGCAAAGCTTGTCCAATGGTATTGTTTATTTTATGGGCACCGGTATGAGCCAGGTCTTCACGTTTTAAATAGATCTTGGCACCGCCATACAGGCTAGTCAGGTTCCTGGCAAAATATAATGGCGTGGGCCGGCCGGCATATTCAGTCAGGTAATACGCCAGCTCTTTTTTAAAGGCGGCATTATTTTTCACCTGGCGGTAAATTGTTTCCAATTCTGCCAGCGCCGGCATCAATGTTTCCGGCACATACTTTCCGCCAAAAATCCCAAAATATCCATTCTTATCAGGTAACATTCTTTACACCTCTATACCTTTACACCTGTTTTGCCTTCGCGATAAAGTCTTTCATTTTGTCGTAATCCTTGCGCTTGGGTGAGCGCTCTATCCCGCTGGCCACATCTGCCGCAAAAGGTTTTACTTTGTCCATGGCTTCCTGTACGTTATCCGAGGTCAGCCCTCCGGCCAGGAATACCGGCTTACCCAGTTCCTTGGCTTTCACTGCCAGGTCCCAGTTAAAAGTCGCTCCGGTCCCGCCGGCCACATCTTCCACATAGGCATCCAATAAAAAATAATCAGCGACTTCCAGGTATGGTCTCATAGCCTCAAGTATTGTTTCATCCTTGACCCTGAAAGCTTTAATTATTTTTATTCCGGGTATTGCTTCTTTCAGCTGCCGGCAGTATTCAACAGTTTCTTCCCCATGCAATTGGACCAGCGTTAAATTCATTTTTTTAACCAATTTAGCCAGGTTCTTGCTGTCTTCGTTGACAAAAACGCCAACACTGGAAACAAAAGGAGGAATTTCTTTGAGTATCTCTAAAGCATTTTGGGGCGAAACCTTTCTTGGACTATCTTTAAAAAAGTTTAATCCAATGAAATCCGCCCCTAAATTAGCTGCCCAGGTCGCATCTTGTGCACAGGTTATTCCGCAAATTTTAATTTTTACCAATATACCTTCCTTTAATCTGTGTAATCGCTTTATTCTACTTTTGGGAGATGTTTTAACGCCTCTTTCACTTTTTCTGTGGGATACTCATAATCTTCCAGTTTTTTGGTGAAATATTTATCATAACTGGTCATATCAAAGTGACCATGTCCGCTCAGGTTGAAGACGATGCACTTGGATTCATTATTCTTCTTGCACTGCAAAGCTTCATCGATCGCTACCCTGATTGCATGGGATGATTCCGGAGCAGGGATAATGCCTTCGGTCCGGGCAAATTGTACCGCGGCTTCAAAGCATGGGTTCTGATGCACAGCCCGGGCTTCAACCAGACCGGTTTTCACGGCCAAACTTACCAGCGGGGAAGCTCCGTGATATCTCAATCCACCGGCATGAATTCCCGGCGGCATGAACGTATGGCCGAGCGTATACATTTTCAATAGTGGGGTTAATCCGACTGTATCACCGAAGTCATAGGTGAACGGCCCTTTGGTCAGGGTCGGGCAACTATGCGGTTCAACCGCGATCATCTTGATGTTCTGCCCTTTTTTCTTATCTGGCACAAAGGGGAAGACAAATCCACCGAAATTGCTACCGCCACCGACACAGGCGATCAGCACATCTGCTTTTTCTCCTGCTTTTTTCAGTTGTTCCTTGGTTTCCAGGCCGATTATGGTCTGGTGTAAGACTACATGGTTTAGTACACTGCCTAGTGCGTACTTGGCGTCATCATGAGTAGCAGCATCTTCCACCGCCTCACTGATGGCCATGCCTAGAGAACCATTTGACTTCGGATCCTCCTTCTGCATAGCTCTTCCTGAATTGGTCTTATCAGAAGGTGACGCGAAAACTTCTCCGCCCCATGTCTGCATCATCAGTTTACGATACGGTTTTTGGTCAAAACTTACCTTGACCATATAAACAGTGCACTTCAAGTCAAAGAGACACGTCGCGAAAGAAAGCGCGCTGCCCCATTGGCCCGCGCCAGTTTCTGTGCAGAGTCGCTTAACTCCCTCTTTTTTATTGTAATAAGCTTGGGCGATAGCTGTATTTGGTTTATGACTGCCTGCCGGGCTTACGCTTTCATTTTTATAATATATCCTGGCCGGTGTTCCCAATGCTTTTTCCAGGCGATGTGCCCGGACCAGGGGAGTCGGACGCCATA
Organism: bacterium; assembly: GCA_028716025.1. Next base: position 2,854 of record JAQUQP010000097.1, read on the forward strand.
TTTTCAATATATCGACAACATCCTGGGGTATTTCTATCCATGGTTCCTGGGACATTTCCTGCTTGATCAATTCCATCGGAAAAATAGGTGCAAAATCAGCGGCTTCAGCCGGTTTTCCGGTCTTCGGGTGTAAAGGCGGAGCCATGGGTTCCGGAAGATCCGGTGCCACATTATACCAGGCTTTCGGCATTTCACTTTCATTGAGCAAGATCTTGGTATCAGTCATAGACGATACTCCTCTCAAAAAATAGTGTTTCTATTTACTCATAAGCTCTTTCAAAGCCTTGCCGATATTATCCTTTTTTTCCAGTAAATAATGTCCTATTAGTATAGCATTTATATCCATTTCTTTCAATAGTTTTATGTCTGCTTTTGACCTGATTCCACTCTCGCTGACCACGATCTTCTTTTTAGGTATTTTTGGCCGTAATCTCGCTGTATTGTTAAGGTCAACTTTTAAGGTAGCCAGACTCCGGTTATTAATGCCAATGATCTCCGCGTCCGTATCCAGGACTTTTTTAAGGTCCAGATCCGTATGCACCTCAACCAGGCAATGCAATCCAAGGCCTTTGGCAATATCCAGAAAACGCTGTAGTTCGCTGGTAAATAAAAGGCTGGCAATGAGCAAGATCGCGTCAGCCCCGTAAAACCTGGATTCGTAGATCTGATATTCATCGATAATAAAATCCTTGCGCAAGACTGGCAGACTAGTAACTTCCTTGACTACCGAGAGATGATAAATATCACCCAGGAAATGCTTCTCTTCAGTTAATATGGAGATAGCGTCCGCGTCATAAGTTTCATAGGTACGCGCTATTTTACCTGGGTTATAATTCTCAACGATCAACCCAACGCTTGGAGAAGCTTTTTTAACTTCAGCAATAACATGCAAGGTATCCTTGGGCACAGATATAGCTGCTTTAAAGTTCCTGGTTGGAGTGTGCTTATTGATCAATTTGCCTTGCAGCTCCCAGAGCGATATCGTCTGTTTAGCCAAAGCAATTGACTTCTTTTTCGAATCAATGAATTTCTGCATTATGCCCATGTGTTATACTTGAGCTCCCTTGTTAGTATTGGTATATTTTTTTAATAGTTCCAGTTTTCCCATAGCTTTCCCTGAATCTATGCTCTCTGTGGCAATTTTTATACCCTTTTCTACAGTATCTGCCTTCCCACCAACATAGATTGCCGCGGCAGCATTCAGAAGGACGATATCACGCTTTGGCCCTTTTTCACCTTTCAGGATATTCAAGATGATCTGGGCATTTTCCTGCGCATTACCGCCACGGATATCAGCTAAACTCACGGCTTTCATGCCAAATTGTTCCGGGCTGATATCATAACTCTTAACCTGTCCGTCTTTTAATTCTGCTATCCTGGTCGGGCCGGTAATGGAAATCTCATCAATGGCATCTTTTCCATGTACCACCATCGCCCTTTTTACTCCCAGGTTTCCCAGCACTTTCGCCATGATCTCGCACAGATGCTCGCTATATACCCCCAAAACCTGAGCAGTAGCTTTAGCCGGATTGGATAGCGGCCCCAGGATATTGAAAATTGTCCGGATCCCGATCTGTTTGCGCGGGCCGGCGGCGTATTTCATCGCCCCGTGCAATAAAGGCGCAAAAAGAAAACCAATGCCTACTTCATTCAGGCATTTTTCAACTTCCGACGGTGGTATATTAAGATTTACACCAAGGGTCTCGATCACGTCAGCACTGCCGCATAATGAAGAAACCGAGCGGTTACCGTGCTTCGCCACTTTCAAACCTGCTCCGGCAACGACAAAAGCGCTGGCCGTGGAAATATTAAAAGTATTGGTCCTGTCCCCGCCGGTACCACAAGTGTCAATGATCGTTTCCCGATCAATATTGATATCATCGCGGTCCATATCCACTATACCATTACCGGCGATCCTGATCGGAGTGGCATGTTCACGCATAACCTTGGCACACCCTGTGATCTCTGCTACACTTTCGCCTTTGATACGCAAAGCAGTGATAAAAGCACCGATCTGCGCTTCAGTTGCCTCGCCGTTCATGATCTCGTCCATGACAGTCATGGCTTCCTGCTCAGTCAGGTCCTTTTTTTCTACAATTTTCCCGATCGCTTCTTTGATCATTGTCGCCTCCGGAGCATTCACACTTCTTTTCATTCGGCCTTTATTCGCAGCGTATAAAATTTTCCAGGATCTTCTTGCCTTCTTTGGTCAAAATAGATTCCGGATGAAATTGCACGCCATATACGGCATATTTCTTATGCCGCAGGCCCATGATCTCTTTTTCTTTGGTTTCAGCCGTGATCTCCAGGCACGCTGGCAGGCTCTTGCGCTCGACCAGTAATGAATGATACCTGGTAGCTTCAAAAGGATTGGTCAATCCGTTGAAGATTTCCTTGTTGTTATGGTAAATAAGCGAAGTTTTGCCATGCATCAGCCGGCCAGCCCTCACGATCTTGCCGCCAAAAGCATAACCGATCGCTTGATGGCCAAGACATACGCCCAGGATCGGGACCTTGCCGGCATATTCCCGGATAACTCCTACAGAAATACCAGCTTCCTCCGGTGATCCTGGCCCCGGAGAAACCACGATCTTGCCAGGCTTAAGTTTTCTAATATCAGAAACTTTGATCTCGTCATTGCGCACGACTTTCAATTCCTGGCCAAGCTCACCCAGGTACTGCACTAAATTATACGTAAATGAATCGTAATTATCGATCATTAATATCATTCCAGTCCCTCTTCTGCCATTTCCACTGCCTTCACCATAGCCCTGGCCTTATTCACTGTTTCCTGGTATTCTTTAGCCGGATCACTATCAGCTACTATGCCAGCCCCCGCTTGCACGTACGCATTGTCACCCTTGATAATTATCGTCCTGATAGTAATACAGGCGTCCAGGTTGCCGCTAAATGAAAAATATCCTACACATCCGGCATAAGGCCCGCGCTTGACCGGTTCCAGTTCATCAATTATCTCCATGGCCCGTATTTTCGGCGCTCCGGATACAGTCCCAGCTGGGAAACAAGCTCTTAAAACATCAAAAGAATTTTTTCCGCGGCTCAATTTACCGACCACATCTGAAACTATATGCTGTACATGTGAATATTTTTCGATCACCATTAATTCAGGTACCCTAACCGTATGATAATCACATACCCGGCCAATGTCGTTACGGCCTAAGTCAACCAGCATGATATGCTCAGCCCGTTCTTTCGGGTCAGCTAATAATTGTTTTTCCAGTAAGAGGTCTTCTGCTTCTGTTTTCCCGCGTGGCCGCGTACCGGCAATAGGCCTTACCTCTACTGTCCCCTCTTCTTCCCGTACCAGGATCTCCGGAGAAGTGCCGACCAGGTATTCCCCATTGCATTTCAGGAAATACATATAACTGGACGGATTTATCCGCCGCAAAGAGCGGTAAATATCAAACGGACTGGATTTTATCTTTATTTTGAAGCGCTGCGAAAGCACTACCTGGATGATATCACCGGCTTTGATATATTCTTTGGCTTTGACGATCATTTTTTTGAAAGCCGCTAAGGTAAAATTGGATTTCATTTTCAGGGTTGGTTTTTGGTGCGGTTTATGCAGGGGAATTTCCGCCGGCTTGCGCAGCAGAGCGATCAGCTTGTCGATCTTGGCGCAAGCTTCTTTATAAACTTTCTGCTCATTTCTGTCTACATGGGCGCAGGATACTACCTTGATGGTATGATTGACGTGGTCAAAGATGAGGATCGTATCAGTGAACATGAAGACGCTGTCAGCCAGTTTCAAATCATCCGGGTTCTGGTCGGTTTTTTTCAGGCACGGCTCAAAGAAACGCACCATATCATATCCCATATAACCGACTGCCCCGCCATAGAAACGCGGCAACCCACGGTGATGTACCGGACGGTAGTCTTTCATCAACTGCTGAAGAATATACAGCGGATCTTTGCCATCCAGGTCAATATTTTTGGACGAACCTTTGCTGATAAGCCTGGCCTGGTCACCCTTTGATTCCAGGATAATGGAAGGGCTGGCAGAAATAAAAGAATATCGTCCTAATTTTTCGCCCCCTTCCACGCTTTCCAGGAGGTAGGCGTATTTGGC
>JAQUQP010000098.1 GCA_028716025.1 bacterium
TATCTTGAAGCAGAGAATTTAAGGGTAATCCTGCCCAGGATAAAGACGGTATTGACTGACTTGAAAATTAAATATGAGATTAATGTGATCGATACGCTTTCTCCCATGGACAACAGCAAAGAAGTATGCCAGGTTAACAATGTTAATTATCGCTCACGGGAGCACAGTAATTATTACGGGGACGCGGTGAGAACCGGCATCAAATACGCCCAAGGCCAAAAGGTCATTTTTATGGATGCCGATGGCTCTCATACCCCGGAATTTATCCCCCAGTTATTGGCCTATGGCCAGGAATATGACGTCGTGATCGCTTCCCGGTATATAGATGGAGGCATGACGGATAACAGTTTTATCTTGATTCTCATGAGTAAGATCGTTAATATTGTGTATGCCAAAGTATTAAACCTGCAATGTAAAGATGTGTCCAATAGCTTTAAGCTTTATCGGTCTGAGATGTTAAAAAATCTGCAGCTGCGTTCTAATAATTTTGATATAGTTGAAGAAATGCTATTTAAATTGAAGAAAGACAATAATAATCTGAAGATAAAGGAAATACCTTACACTTTTAAAGAAAGGATGTTCGGGCACACCAAAAGGAACTTATTGCTTTTCGCCATTTCATATATATATAGTTTGTTAAAGTTGAAATTCGGGAAATAGCCATATCTTAAAAGAGGGGAACAGGCCATTGACCAGCGCCGCTGAAAACAAAATAAGGAAAAATATACTAAAAATGGTTAAAGCTTTTAATCAAGCCGGTAAAAACCAGGGGAAATTCGTGCCGGGTAAAACCCTGATCAATTATGCCGGTAGGATCTATGATGATAAAGAACTGGTCAACCTGGTTGATGCGTCGCTTGATTTCTGGCTGACCGCGGGCAGGTACGCCCAGGAGTTTGAAAAAAAACTAGCTGCTTTTCTCAAGGTGAAACATACCCTATTGACTAATTCCGGTTCCTCTGCTAATTTGTTGGCAATTTCCGCCTTAACCTCGCCTTTACTGAAAGAAAAACAACTCAAGCCGGGAGATGAAGTGATCACTACGGCGTGCGGCTTCCCGACTACCTTGAATCCTATTATCCAAAATAACCTGGTGCCGGTATTTATCGATGTTGAACTGGGAACCTATAATATCCGAACCGAGCTCTTAACTAAAGCGTTAGGTAAAAAAACCAAGGCCATTTTTGTACCGCATACCCTGGGGAATCCGGTTAATCTTGAAGCCATTGCCCGGTTTGCCAGGAAACATAACCTGTGGTTCGTGGAAGATAATTGCGATGCCCTGGGGTCAAAATACAAGGGAAAATTCACCGGCACTTTTGGCCATATCGCCACGTTTAGTTTTTACCCGGCTCATCATATAACCATGGGAGAAGGCGGGGCACTGGCTACGAATGATCCCATGTTGCGCCGGTTGATCCTGTCGTTCCGGGATTGGGGACGTGATTGCTGGTGCGAACCAGGTCATGATGATACTTGTCAGCGGCGGTTTTCCTGGCAGTTGGGGCAGCTCCCGTTCGGATATGACCATAAATATACTTATTCTCATATCGGTTATAACCTGAAATTAACGGATATGCAAGCAGCTATAGGAGTGGCCCAGCTGGAAAAACTGCCGGCCTTTATTAAAGCCCGGCAGGATAATTTCGCTTTCTTGTCCAGACAGTTTGAAAGATATGAACCTTATTTTATCCTGCCGCGGCCGTCCAGTCACTCTGAACCGAGCTGGTTCGGGTTCCCGGTCATGGTAAAAGAGAAAGCGCCATTCACCCGGGATGATATTGTTAAGCATCTTGAAGAGAACAGGATTGCCACCCGGATGCTTTTTGGCGGCAATTTGACCAAACAGCCTGCCTATCAAGACATGAAATGCAGGGTAGTGGGGAAACTTGATAATACCGATCTGGTAATGAATAATTTATTCTGGATCGGGGTTTATCCCGGCATAACCAAAGAAAAACTGGCGTATATAAAAAAGACGTTAACCGAATTCATGGAGAAATATTGACACTTGACGCTATTCTGGGCTATAATGTTCATAATTTGAACATAGTTCAAAGGGAGGGAAAATGGGTTTTGAAGATAATAATAAAATAGAAATAGATCCGCGACATTATATCCGCATGATCGCGAAACGAAAGAAACCTGTTTTGTTGGTTACCCTGGCCGCGGCGGTTATCGCGCTGGTCGTGAATCTCCAAGCCCCAAAACTGTATGAAGCCAGTGTGATCTTTATGATCGCCGCTAATCCTACTATTAAAGCTAACCTGACCGGCAAAATAGAAACTTACGATATGCCCACACTTTCGGTAGCTACATACAGTAAATTGATAAGTAATCCTTTTTTAGCGGCTAAAGTGATCGCAGAGTTATCCAAACAGGATGTTTCTTTCAGTAAGTTAACTCCGGAAGAATTAACAGATATGATCCGCTTGAGAGATATGCCAGGCACTTCGTTGATGGATTTGACGGTCCGTTATGGTTCCCGTGACGGAGTTATAAAGATCGCTAATACGCTGGCTAATACTTTTATTGAAGAAACCGGGACGCTTGGTGATACGAAGCGTACCCAGCAATTATTTGCCGATAAACTTGTGGCCTGGAAAGACAGCCTGGAAAAAGCGGAAGAAGCTTTAAAAAAGTTCAATGCCACCAGTAAGCTTGGTATTCTAGATAGTAAGGTCAGCAGCATAACTTACGAGATCGTTACTGATGAGAATATGGTAAGATCCCTGGCGGCGTCTATTAAAGAGAATGAAAAATTACTGATACAAATTGAAGACCAGCTAAAAGAACAACAACCGAAACTGATTACCAATAAAAGCATAACTAATGACCAGTTCCTGCAACAATTAGGTAAAGATATCACGAAAGAGCAAGCGGAAAAACTAAGAGGGCTGCAGGTAAGCAATGAAGAAATGAATCCGGTATACATGAAACTGTTGCAGCGCAAAGTTGACCTCATCCTGCAAATCGGCGATGATAAGGAAAAATTGGCCGGCTACCGGGAAAGTATCAGTAACTTAAAGAAAGAACTGGAAGCCGCAAATAAAGCGTTTTCAGCGGAAAAAATGCAGCAAGACCACCTGCTCCGGGAAGTGGAACTGTCCAGGGACACGTATAAACTGATCTCCCAGAAAAATGACGAATTAAGCATTAGTTACACTAAGGATCCGGGATTGGTTAAAATTGTCCGGGAAGCTTATGCTTCACCGTTTCCGGTCAGTCCTAAAGTAATGAAGAATACAGTGATCGGTGGACTGGTAGGTCTGCTGCTGGGAGCGGTAATAGCCGTGTTCATAGAATACTTAAGCCAGAACGAAAAAAGATAGCTGGAGTTAAAAAGACTTTATGGAAGTGAACGATAAAGAATTAATTATTTTAAAAGAGATCGCCATAAATCATGCACCGGGACAACGGGAAATCGCTAAAAACTCGAGTTTTTCCCTGGGTTTGGTAAATTTGATCATTAAACGTTTGATCAGCAAAGGTTTGATCAAGACCAAACGCTTGAATAAAAAACGTATCCAGTATATTATGACCGCTAAAGGATTTGCCGAGCAGACTAAAAGATCATACCACTATACCCTGAAAACCATAGAACAATTCAAAATGATCAACAAGGAAATACAGGACCTGGTGATCACTTGCCATAAGCAAGGTATCCGGGAAATTGTTGCCCTGGGCAATAAAGAATTCACCATGATGATCGAAATGGCTATTAAGTCATCTAACCTGGAAGGATTGAAATACCGGGCTATTGCTGATTTGGCGGATAAGCAGATAGGTAGCGGGTCAATTTTATTTACGGCGGGGATGAAAATAAACAGTCCCAATACCATAGATGTGATCGAATATTTGGCGAACTACGGGCTTTATGCCTGGTCAAAAATTGAAAGAAATATACCCCATGTCTGATTTTTTTAAGCGAAAACGGATCACGGTCACCGGTGGAGCCGGATTTTTAGGGACTTATCTGGTTCAGCAGCTAAAGCCCGCGGGTGCTGAAAATATCTTTATCCCTAAGATCGATGATTATGACCTGGTGAACATGAATGATGTTCGGAAAATGTATGAAGATTCACGACCGGATATAGTCATACATTTGGCGGCGGTAGTAGGTGGCATTGGCGCTAACCAGCGGAATCCGGGGAAGTTCTTTTATAATAACTTGATGATGGGCGTCCAATTGATCGAGATCGGGCGACAATTCGGGCTGGGCAAGTTCGTAGCCCTTGGCACTATTTGCTGTTATCCTAAATTCACGCCAGTGCCTTTTAAAGAAGAAAACTTTTGGAACGGGTATCCTGAAGAAACCAATGCGCCTTATGGGTTGGCTAAAAAGATGCTCTTGGTCCAATCACAAGCCTATCGTCAACAATATGGCTTTAATTCCATTTTTCTAATGCCGGTAAATCTTTATGGCCCAGGTGATAATTTCGACCCGGAATCATCGCATATTATACCGGCTATAATTAAAAAATGCGTTGACGCAATAAGAGCGAATAAAGACGAGATCGTTGTCTGGGGAACAGGGGAAGCGACCAGGGAGTTTTTATATGTCGAAGACGCGGCAGAGGCGATCTTACTAGCCACTGAGAGCTATAATAAACCTGAGCCGGTAAATATCGGTGCCGGTTTTGAAATATCCATTAAAGACTTGGTAGGACTTATTGCCAAGATTACCGGATTTGAAGGTAAAATAACCTGGGACCATACCAAGCCTGATGGCCAGCCTAGAAGAAGCCTGGATACCAGCCTGGCTTTGCGGGAATTTGGTTTTAAAGCGAAAACATCTTTCGCCACAGGCCTGAAAAAGACCATTGACTGGTATATAGGCAAAAACAAATAATCATGAGAGGTAAAATACTTAATGAAAAAAGTATTGGTAACTGGCGCGGGTGGTTTTATCGGCAGCCATTTGGTAGAAGCTTTAGTGGAAAGAAAATGCGTAGTTACAGCCCTGGTTCATTATAATTCATTCTCCCGCTGGGGCTGGCTCGATTCTGTCGAGGATCGTGTCAAAAATAAGATCAAAATATTCCCAGGCGATATTACCGACTACCATTGCGTGAAAAAAGCAATGAGCTCCTGCGACACTGTTTTTCATCTGGCCGCTTTAATTGGCATTCCTTATTCTTATAATGCCCCGGATTCTTATATAGATACGAATATAAAAGGCACGATCAATGTATTGCAGGCAGCCAGAGAGTTAAAAATAAAAAAAATCGTTCACACCTCGACCAGCGAAACATATGGCACGGCCCAATTTGTGCCCATTTCCGAAAAACATCCCATTAATCCGCAGTCTCCCTATGCCGCTTCTAAGGCCGGCGCAGATTATCTAGCCTTGTCTTTTCATAAATCTTTCGATCTTCCTGTGGCGGTAGCCAGACCGTTCAATACCTTTGGGCCCAGGCAATCTGCCCGGGCTGTTATCCCCACGATTATCACTCAATTACTGAAAGGAAGATCAGTAAAGTTAGGATCAGTTAATACTACCAGGGACTTGACCTTTGTTAAAGATACGGTCAACGGATTTATCAGGATCGCCGAGGTACCTGAAGCAGTAGGGAAAGTTATCAATATCGGCTCTGGTTTTGAAATATCCATCGCTGACCTGGTAACGATGATAGCCGGGATTATCGGTAATAAAGCAACGATCAGCGCGCAAAAGGAAAGGAAAAGGCCGCCTCGCAGCGAAGTAGAAAGGCTTTGGGCTGATACTACCCTGGCTAAGGAATTACTCGGTTGGGTGCCTTGTTTTTCTTTAGCAAAAGGACTTGAACAAACCATTAATTGGTTTAAAAAGAATAAAAACCTGTACAAAACGGATATCTATAATGTCTAAGGTTGTTAAGAGCATTCCTTTATCTATTCCCAACCTGAATGGTAATGAAGGAACTTATGTTAAAGAGTGTGTGGATACGGGGTGGGTTTCTTCGGTTGGCAAATTCGTGGATAGGTTTGAGCAGGGTATATGCGCTTATACCGGTGCCAGGCGTGCTGTCGCTTGTGTTAATGGTACTGCCGGTTTACAAGTAGCCTTGCGCCTGGCAGGAGTTAATCCCGGCGATGAGGTCATCGTTCCTACGCTGACTTTTATTGCGCCGGTAAATGCGATAAAATACTTGCACGCAGAACCGGTTTTCATGGATTGTGATGATTTTATGACTTTGGACGCGGAAAAACTGGAAGAGTTCTGCAGTCGTGAATGCAGCCTGACTAACCAGGGATTAAGGAATAAAAGAAGTAAAAGGATCATTAAAGCCGTAATACCGGTTCATGTATTTGGTAATCCCTGCGCTATGCCCTTGATCATGCGGGTAGCTAGAAAATACAAGTTAAGGGTGGTCGAAGACGCTACCGAAAGTCTAGGGACCTGTTTTTCCCGGGGTAAATACCAGGGACGTCATATGGGAACGCTCGGGGACTTTGGCGTCCTTTCTTTCAATGGTAATAAGATCATTACGACTGGCGGCGGGGGAATGATCCTGACCAATTCGGGCAGATTAGCTGATAAAGCAAAATATCTGACCACGCAAGCTAAAGATAACGGAATTACATATATCCATAATGAGATTGGGTATAATTTTCGCCTCACCAACGTGCAGGCCGCGCTGGGCTTGGCTCAACTTGAACAGTTACCTGAGTTTATAAAGACTAAAAAGCGTAACTATGAGTTATATTGCCGGTTGTTGAATACGGTAAAAGGTATTAAGTTAATGGGGATCCCGGCGGGAGTGGCTCCTAATTATTGGTTTTATTCATTACTGGTGGATAAGAGAGAGTTTGGCCTGGACCGGGAAGATCTGCTGGCCCGGTTGGCTAAGAAGAATATCCAAACGAGACCAGTTTGGTTCCTTAACCATTGGCAGAAACCTTATTTGAAAAACCAGCATTATAAGATTGAAAAAGCGATTTGGAGA
>JAQUQP010000099.1 GCA_028716025.1 bacterium
TGCCTGTACGCGCCTACGCCTACAGCTATGACCTACGAGCTAACCCTGCCCCAAAAAAATCCGCGACTGATTTTCTCCTGTGGTATTCTGGACCGGCCGGTAGAGTTCCAGGTCAGGGTCAGTACTGGGGTGGGCTTAAAGAAAGATGTATTCGCGGAAAAAATTGATCCTTTACCAAAATATCCCTATCGTTATGAAGATAAAAAATACCGGTTATTCTGGCAATATTTTAATGTCCAGATGGAAGATAGGGACTACCAATGGCATGACTATACAGTGGACCTGTCTTTATTTGCCGGACAAAAAGTCCAACTACAGTTCACTACGGCCGGTGATCAGGGGCAAGCTTTCTGGGGAACCCCGGTCATAACCGCCGCGGCTGATCCGGTGGAAACTAAATACAATTTGCTGTTAGTAATACTGGATTCAACCGGCCGTGCGGCGATCGGTCGCCAACCTGACGGACATAGCTATACTCCGAATCTTGACCGTATGGCGGCACAGGGCATTTCTTTTGAAAAGCACCTGGCTAACGGTAACATGACGAAGCAATCAGTTACTTCGTTCCTGACTTCAAAATTACCTTTCGAACTGGGAGACGTATCACTGGAATATGTAGCCAGTCCGGCCAGCAGGCAAAAATATTACCAGAGCAAATTTACTACTTTGGCTTCAGCTTTGCATGACAATGGTTACCAAACCGGGGCTATTGGCGTGATCTCACTCATCACGGATGGCGCCGGATTCGGCGTTGATTTTGGCTTTAATGATTCTCGCATTATGGAACGATATGGTTATAGTAATGTGCATATTACTAATGAAGCGATCTCCTGGCTGCAAGAAAATGGCGACCGGCCATTCGCTTTAATGGTTTATTATGATTCTGCTCATGGGCCATATAAGCCGCCGTTCCGGTATTTTTGGAAAAGCCGGGCGCAACTTACCGATTTCAGCGCTTATAGTTGGTATCGGACCTTGTATGAAGCTTCAGTCGCGTATAGTGATGATTATTTGGGCCAATTGTTCGCAGCCCTGGAAAAGATGGGATTAAAAGAAAATACGCTGGTTGTTGTGACCAGTGACCATGCCGAGAACCTGGACTGGCAGGTCCTTCCGGTCAGTCATAAAAGGGTGATCTTTCATGATCATGGTATTAGTTTGAAGTTCCGCGATGTACAGGTGCCGTTGATCATGCAATTCCCGGCCAAAATAACCAATCCTCTGCGGATCACGGAGATAACAGAACAGTTGGACCTGGCGCCTACTATCCTGGACCTGTTGAACTTGCCGGCCCGAGCTGATTTCAAAGGTCTTTCCTTGGCCGCGGCTATTAGCGGTGACAATTTTCCCCAGAAAGCTACGATCTTTCTGCGGGGCCGGTTCAATAAAGGTATTTGGGTAGAGAACAGGTATAAGTATATCCGCAATTTCGGTGTTTATGAAAAGCGGGGTAAAGCTATGCAGGATTTCATCCCTGAAGAGCTTTATGATCTAGCGGCTGATCCCCAGGAACAGAAAAACATAATTGACGCTGATTTTGCTTTGCGGCGAAGGATGCGCTTACTGTTAGACAGGTATGAGCCGGACCCGGAAGTAAATGTTTTTACCGGACAAAATATGGGTCAGAAGGTATTAACCCTGGAAATTACCAGTAATGGCGCTTTTAATGGACAACAAACCGTTGGCGCAGGAACAATTCTAATAAAAGGAAAAACCCTGAAATTCACGGCAGCCGGGGATAAAGCAGAGCTGCGCTTCAGCACGGATCCTTATGATGCGGCTTTAAGAATTAAAGCTGTTTATGACGGGAAAAAGATCTCCCTATCCCAGATCATGGTCTCTAACTTGGCTCTTCCGCTGCTCAATGACGGGGCTAAGGAAATAGGAGGAGCTGATTTCTACTTAACCAAGGGAGTGCCTGACCCAACAGCAGCCGGATCTGGTTTTTCGTTATCCTGGGGACGTCTTGAACAGTATAAACAAGAGTGGGAAAAGCAAGCTGGGGTAAGCGGCGTGTTCAAGGAGATGCTGGCAGAGTGGGGATATCTCAGCGAGCCAAAGAAAAAGTAAAAAAAACTAAGAATAATAAAAAAATGACTGGACAACTCCAGCGCCAAAGCAGGGAACCGGATAAGAAATAAGAGACTTTTACCACTTCAACCTTAAACCGGTCGTTATCAATATGCAGCATCAAGTAATGATAATAGTCTTGCGGGGAGGTGAGAGTGCTTCCTCCTCCGCCGGTAATAAAATAGGATATACCTTCTTGTACAGAGGTATAATATCCATGTAAATGTGAAGCAAATACCGCTTTTACGGCGAAGTGGGTGAATAATTCCTGCAATCTTCTGGCTTGCGCCTGGTCAGTCATAGCATAGGTTTGGCCTGGACGGGGGTCGAACAACGGCTGGTGCAGGAAAATATAGATCCGGGCATTCTGGTTATTTTTTAGCTGGGTTTCCAGCCAGTCCATTTGCCGGTTTTCAAGAGTGCCGGCGGCGTTATCTAAGCAGAGAAAAATATTTGATCCGATAGAAAATGAATAGTACGCCGGGCCGAATATTTTATTAAAAAAAACACGGCCATTATATTTTAGGTCATGATTGCCAATAACCGGATATACCGCAGTGCTTAGGCGTTCCAATTGGCGGCGGAATCGATAGAAGTGGTAAGCCCGACCGCTGACTACCATATCACCGAGAATGACCGTAGCCAGTGGTAACCGGGAGTTAATACTGTCCAACAAGTTGTTAAATACGAAATAAGTTGGACGCAGGGAAGTGAAGGGATTGTCCGCTCCCTGACAGTCACCAAAAACAGCCAGGGAAAAAGTTGCGTTTGCTTGCTGCCGGTCGACTTTCCTTATTGGTTTGGCGATAAATCCGAAATACAAATGATAAAGAAAAACCAGGTAGAGTAGCCAAGCAAATATCAATAATATACGCAGATAGTGAGGATCCATGAATTCCATTGTAGTTAAATTAACTAAGGTAGTCAAGGAGAAAAGCATCCTGGTCTGGGGAGGCATAGGGGCATTAGTATATACTGGTTTTTTTGTCTTGGCCTTGGCTGACCAGCAGCTTTTTTCTTATATGGGGGTAACTGCCCAGCCAGCCGTGGAAATGATCAAAAAACTTTTCTGGCAGGATATCCTGCTGATCCAGGCTAAGATCCTGGGAGTATATATTATATTAGGCCTTCTGTTTGGGCTGGTCTGGTACTATTTCTGGTCAGCAGTGCTCGGAGCCAGATTCTGGTTAATGAGAATGCGGGGGAAACTGCCGGTCATGGTCATTTCCCTGCTCACGACCGAAATATTTTTTTTATTCAGCAATATGCTGAAATATCCCCAGGTGTATAGTGAATATTTTTATGAACGTTCTCCCGGGCGGCAAGCCTTACAGGGATGGATCACGGGGTACCTGCACCCATTGTATTTCCAAGTAATATTCTGGATTTTTGTCCTGCTATTTGTGGTATTTCTCTTTAAAAGATGGTCTTGGCTGGCCCGGATTATCGCTGTTTCCTTGTCAGGTTCAGCCCTGATCTTCTGGGGCTTGTTGTTATTAACTCAAAAAACATACCCGCAAAATACAACCGGTCCGAACGTGATCATTATCAGCGCCGATAGCCTGCGTAACGATCATGTCACTGCTGAACTGACGCCCAATCTGATCGCCATCGCGCGGAAAGGAACACGTTTCCAGCAATGTTATGTATCCCTGCCGCGTACCTTCCCGCAATGGATCTCGTATCTGAAGAGCCAATATCCCAGTGAACATGCGGTGCGCAACATGTTTCCGGATAAAAGTTTGCGGGAGCAATCAGGGGGCTCTCTCTGTACAGTGCTAAAAAATAATGGCTACGGCACTGCCGTAGTCAGTGATTTTGCCGGGGATGTTTTCACCCGTTTCCAGGCGGGATTTGACATTGTGCAGGCGCCTTATTTTAATTTCAATACCTTAGTAGAACAGCGCTGCCTGGAAATGCATTATTTGCTGTTACCGTACATTTTAAACCGGACCGGCCGGGAAATTTTCCCGGTATTGAAAGAGATGGCCAATAATGCTGATCCGCTCTTATTAGAACAGGAAGCAGAAGAAATAATCGCAGGGTATAAGGGGCGGCAAAAATTTTTCCTGGTTTTGTTTTCTTCGGTTACGCATTTCCCTTATGCCTCGCCATATCCATATTATGCTCAGTTTACCAATTCCAGTTACGAGGGACGCTATAAGTATTACAAACCGAATATACCCGGGGAAAGCCTGTCATTGCCTCCGGCAGATCTGGCACAAATACGGGGTTTATACCAGGGAGCTGTCCGCAGCCTGGATGACATGGTGGGCAAGCTGGTGGCGTACCTGGAGAAAAACAAGCTAGACCAGAACACGATCATCGTCGTTCTTAGTGACCATGGGGAACAATTGTATGAACACGGTTGGGGCCAAGGTCACGGGGAACACCTGCGGGGGAGAGCGATATTAAATGTACCCTTGATCATTGAGAATCCCAGGGAAACATTCCCGGTAGGGGAACAAAACACCATTGTGCGGGACATAGATGTGGCTCCGACCATTCTCGAACTTTTGCATTTGCCGGTTCACCAGAGTATGGAAGGAGTAAGCCTGTTGCCTTTGGCCAGGGGAACCACCAGTAGTCTTAATTTAACCGCTTTTGCCGAGACTGGTTTGTGGTTTACAGATAAAGGGGATAATTTCTATCAGCAGCAGAGAATAATGTACCCTGATATTATTAGCCTGGGAGAGATCGATAGTACGTATAATAACGAAGTGGTGATCAAGCCGGAATACCGCGCTTTGACTACGATCGCGAAACACCGTATGATCCGCAATGAACGGCATAAATTGATCTACATCCCGACCAGGCAGGGGATCCTGTATGAATTATACGATACTATCAATGATCCGCAGGAATTAAATAATATCGCGGCGCAGAATCCCAAGGTAGTGAAGGCTTTACAAGAACAATTATTCCTGTGGATGTCCCTGGATAAGAACAGTTTTTGGCGTAATGGGTTGCTAGTTCCATATCCGTGAGAAATGAGGAAATAGTATTGCTTAGCCCGAAGGTCTGGACTGCTATCGCCTTGTTCCTGGTTATTGTTTTTACTTTTTTGATCAGGGTCCCCTATCTCAATGTTCCCTTGGAACGGGATGAGGGTGGGTATGCCTATATAGCCTGGCGGATGGGACAGGGCGAATTGCCTTATAAAGATATTTATGATAATAAACCACCTGGAATATATTATATTTATTTTATTATTTTAAAATTCTTCGGCTCTACCGCCAGGGCAATACATCTTTTTTTATGCGGGTGGGTAGTACTTGAAGTCTTGCTGCTGTATAAATTAAGTTCTAACCTGTTTAACAATAAAACAATAGGATTGATCTCAGCCGCTATTTTTTCACTGGTCAGCAGCGAACCGGGAGTGTTGGGCAGTGCGGCTAATACCGAGATCTTTATGCTGTTACCGGTAATAGGCAGTTATGTAATATTATTGCGGGCGGAGAGGTCTGGCACTAAGCGAACTTTTTTTATTTGCGGTTTATTACAGGGCTTGGCCTTTATGATCAAACCGGTAAGTATTTTTAATTTTACGGGAATCCTGATCTATTTATTTTATAAAGCCAGAGGACATAAGCAGTACCAAGCCTTCTTTAAACAAGTCTGGGCTTCGGTCTTGGGATTTTTAGCCATGCCCTTGCTGTTCCTGCTGTATTTTTTGTGCCAGGGAGCGGCGGCAGATTTTGTTCAATGGGCTTTTAGTTATAATCTGGATTATCTATCTGTCGGCGGAGCCAGGTGGAGCGGGGAAGTGTTTTTAGCTTTTTGGCGGAGATTTTCTTTCATTTTGAAAAGTGACCTGATATTTTGGCTATTTTGTTTATACGCTATTATTCTTCTTTTCCGCCAAAAAACGGGGGCCGCTGTTCTGGTCACTGTCTGGCTGGCGCTGTCCTTCGTCGGAGTCGCCTCAGGGAAACGTTTTTTCCCACATTATTTTCTCCAGATCATGCCGCCGTTGGCCGTGGCCGCAGCCTGGGGGATCTGGCAGGCAAGCGGTATAAAACGTTACTTAACCTACGCGTTTGCGGCCGGGATCATTATCATACCCCTGCAGGCGAATTACAAATATCTGTTTTTATTTACGCCAGACCAGATCTCGGAACGGATCTACACGGTAAATCCTTTTGTCGAAGCAGGGCAAATTGCCTCATACCTGTCTACGCGAACATTACCCTCTGATACGATCGCTATTTTAGGGTCGGAGCCGGAGATACTGTTTTACGCGCGACGAAAGAGCGCTACCAGATATATATATTTCCATCATATTTTATGGCGGCAAACACCAGCCGCTGTTTTAGAGGCGCAAAAAGAAGCGGTTGCCGAGATAGAAAATAATGATCCCCGGTATTTAGTGGCAGTCAATATTAACGCTTCAGTAGGAAAAAATGATGATACGCCGGATTACTTGTTCATTAAAATGCGGCAGATCATCAAAGATAAATATTGCCTGGATGGGTTTGTGAGTATGAAGAGAGGGGCCACTAGTTACGTCTTTGGCCGGGAGCGAGTAGAAAGGAGCACCGGAACTTCAGATCCGGGTCAACAGCAGATCATGATCTATAAAAGAAACAGGACCTAAGTCACCACATCTTATATATTGACAAACAGAAACTATAAACTATATAATACCAGAAAGACCCTAGAAATGGATTGCCTCGTTCCCGTAGGTAAAACGGTATAATTAGTAGTTTATAATTGGTATCACTGGAGAACGGATGCCGGATAAAACAAGTAAGAAACGATTAGGAGAAATGCTAATCGATTCTGAGATCGGAAGAGCGT
>JAQUQP010000100.1 GCA_028716025.1 bacterium
TATATCTATTTGTTCCGGTTTTAGCCCGGTATGAGCCCAAGCTGCCTGGAGAGCCCTGACCGGCAATTCATCATCCATTTTTATTCTGGAATAACGTTCTTCCGAAGCAGCGAAAATGATCCGGCCATCTTCCACTAAAACTACGGAACTTTCATGAGTTTCAAAATTCACGCCAAGGATTCTCATTAAACCTACCTTTTCTTACTGTTTTTGAAGATCAAGACACACCAGAACCGGAATCCATAAAAAGCGCTTTTTATTTGTATCCAGGTCCGGAACTTTAGCAGGAAACGCAACATATGCCAGGGATTTAGATAAAATCCAATATTGGTTTTCATTCTTTCTTTCCGGACATAATCGTCAGACATATTTTCCAAGATACGCTCATAACTGACAAATTCAAAAGTCTGCCAATCGATCGCTTTGATATCATGGTAACGGTTTTTCAAGTAATAACCAAACAACTCCGATCCCGGACAGGGGAACGGTGAAGATAATAATATCCGGTCTAAGGGAACAGAACGAATAAAACTTTTGGTCTGAGCCAAGTCCTCTGCTCTTTCTTCGGGATGTCCCATCAGGAAAAAACCCTGCGTAATAAAACCCAGCTTATGCGCTGTTTTGATATTTCTCCGAGCATCCTCTAAATCCAGTGATTTTTTTGCCAATTTCAACATCCGTGAAGATCCAAATTCTATCCCAAATGCCATGTAATAGCAGCCAGCCTTCTTCATTAGTTGCAGTAATTCTTCATCTAACCGGTCTGCCCTGATCCCGTTTGGCAAGCTCCAGCTCATATCCAGTTTACTTTCTAGTATGAGCCGGCAAACAGCGGCAGCATGTTCCCGGTAAAAGGTAAAATTATCATCAACTATCTGGAATTCTTTCATGCCAAAGGTCTCTTTCAAAAAAACCAATTCACGGATAAAAGCCTCTGGACTACGCATCCTGATCTTTGAACCCAGTACCATCCGACCAGCGCAAAAGGTGCACTGATAAGGACACCCTCGGGAACTTAATACCGGCACCAAGGGAAGTTTGCGACAAATAAAACCATGTACTTTACCGCTTTGATAATCCAGGGGATTGAGTATCTCCCAAGGATATGATAAGTTATCCAGATGATCAATCGACTGTACTGTATTGGTCTTGACCGCCGTATCATCCCGGTAAACCAAACCAGGCACTGAAGAAAAATCCCCATTATGATATAATTTTTCCAATAATGCAGGAAAAGCTATTTCCCCTTCTCCCCTGATCACATAATCTACATTATTTTCCTGTTGTATGATAAATTCGGCCAGAGCACTGGCATGGGAACCGCCTAATACCGTTACTATATCCTGATCCTTTTTTCTGATCAACCGAACTATTTGGAGCATCTGGTGATAATGGAAGGAAAAGCCGGTGATACCGACCACTTCCGGATGATATTTTTCCAGGTAAATTGTCACCTGCCGAAGATCATTACGGTATAAAGCTAAATCCAGTAGAATCACTTTATGGCCGGCTTTTTTCATGGCTGCCCCAACATATCCTAAGCCTAAATTAGGAGCCGATCCCATGAAAGGATCATTATCCAAAGCCGGCACTATCAATAACACGGTCGTAGGAAAATATTTAATATGGCGAATATGCATTTTATTTTTTAGATAATATGGCGACTAAGGACATACCTAAAGGAGGCCGCCAATGCCTTTCTAAACCCGCTGCTACCGGTAGAATGAGGTTCATTAACGAATAATTGGCATTACTGTGCTGTTGTTCTCGTATTATCCGGCTTTTTAAGAACCAGCCTAATGCGCCAATCAGGTTAAAATAATAAAGACCTTCGGTTTTGACCGGCATAGCTTTGGTCAATGACGAAAGGCTCTTTTTAGTATATCTGCGAAAATGCCCATCCAGGGCATCCAAGCTACCATAAAGGCACGGCAGAGCTGGGACTAAAAGACATAGTCTACCTCCGGATGGTAAAATAGCTATCATATTTTGAATAGCAGTGGTATCATCCTTAATATGTTCCAGCACATTTACGCATATAACGGTATCAAAAGATTTTTGTTTTAGATCTTCCGTTATGTTCTTATCGGTTATGTCCATAACTGCAATTTCAATATTTTTGAATTCCCGGCATTCTTTTTGAAGGTTGGCAACCATGATCGGATCATTATCCAGTCCCAGGTAATATTCAGCTCCCCGAAAAAAACCGACAAAATTCCCCAGTCCGCACCCTACATCCAGAACCCGCTTTCCCAAAAAAGGCTGGAATTGCTGCCATTGCCAAATAAAATACGGTTGGGCCTGTTCTTGCCAACGGGTATATCTATCCAAACGGGACTCTTTAGTTTCGCTCACAGGGGCACCTTATTTTCTGCGTAAACCCAAGATACTTAAAAAGAAACTGGAAAAAATAATCTCCACACCTATGGTCAGAATGGTAATACCCGGAATAGTCAGGCGCAGACTTTCGGAAAATGATATGGGGCCAAAACCATGTTCCCGCCAATAATATAAAGCATAGAGGATGAAACCCAAGCCAATTAAACTGAATAACGCCCCGACCAACAATCCAGTTTCTAGATTAATTACCTTGTTCATTTTTTCAATTCTCTGGTCCGCAGGTAATAATCCTTCTGATATGGCAAATACTTTGGTGAATATTGAAAACATTATCAACTGGAAACCTACAAGTATGGACATAGCACAGATCAACAAAGTGTTTAATCCAAAGGTTATTGTACCAATAGTCACCATCTTGAAAGTAAGAATTGTACCGATAACCGTTCCTAATAGAAGTAAAACCATTCCTGGGATCAGGAACAGCCAACGCGGGCTATAAAGCAACATGAAACGCAAATGTCGCCAACCGTCACGCCAACTTCTTAAATGTGGAGGTCTGGACCGACCGTCCTTATACAAGGTGATAGGCACTTCAGTGACTTTCATACCCTTCAAGGAGGCTTTGATCACCATCTCTGAAGCAAATTCCATGCCGGTAGTGTGCAAATCCATAATTTCGTAAGCCGCTCGGCGGAAAGCTCGTAAACCACAGTGAAAATCGGTGACCGGTGAACGGAAAAACAACTTGCCGATAGCAGAAAGGATAGGATTCCCTATCCAGCGATGCTTCCATGGCATTGCCCCGGTCATGATTTTACCACCGCCTTTTGGCAAGCGGCAACCCATAACCAGATCATATCCTTCTTCCAGTTTTTGTAGAAAAGGCGCTATCTCCCTAAAATCATAACTATCATCAGCATCGCCCATGATTATATATTCTCCGCTAGCCCTGGCAATACCTCCGCGCAGAGCAGCTCCATATCCGCGGTCAAGCACTTCTATGATCAGGGCCCCGTTCTCTGCCGCTATGGCCGGAGAACGGTCACTGCTACCGTTATCGGCTACAATTACCTCTCCTATTATCGATAAAGAGGCAAAAGAAGCCCGGGCCTTTTTAATACAGCGGGCCAGGGTTTCCTCCTCATTTAAACAGGGAATTATTATTGATAATTTTATTTTATCTGTTCTGGGTTCATTGTTAACGGACATTTATACCTTCTATGCTTTTCAACTTCACGCCATCTTGCTGATAGATCAGAATCGGGCCGATATTTTTCTTTAACAACTCTGGCAACTCCAGAGGCTCCTTAATAACCACAAATAGATTATCAAACTCTTTCATCAACAGAGACCCTTTAAGATAGTAATAAGACATCAATCGGGACGGGATATCATCCCTGTAGGTGTTCATTATTAATCCGATGCGCTGGCCCGGCTGTAAACGGTTAATAGCTTTGTAATTGGGTTTCCACCAGCGGTTATAATCCCGGCTCTCGTTAATTTTGATATCAGCATACATGATTAAACCCAAGCTATTAACGACTAGCACCGTGCTGACAGCCACCCATGTTTTTGTTTGCGATGAAAAACCTTTCATCCTGCTATTAACATTTGTCCCGATCCAATACCCGGCGAATATCGCCGCAATAGCTAAATGGATCACCAGGTAATGATAGGCGGCCTTATATATCACTGGAGGGGTGATCATTAAAAGGAAAATAAGGATCCACTTTATCGTGTTTCTCTTGCTTTCATTATTACGCCAGTATTGGCACAAACCTGCTATACCCAAGATCATAAAAGGCCACATAACTAAATTCTGCAGTCCTTTCCAATCTTTAAGATTAGGCAGCCATAATCGCGGAGCTAATCCATTTAGCGCGCTGGTCATAACATCAATAATACCCTTTGACGTCCGCCCGCCAGTCGGGCCATAATCCAGCCAAAACCCGATAAAATATTTCCAATCCACTTTTGGCACAAGCCCGGCAAAAACCAGGAACAGGATAAAAATATATAGAATGACATCAAGTATTCTTTTTTTAGGTTTTAATTCTCCCCTGCTCAGGATAAACACCGGTATAAATACGGCCAGCGGAGCTACGATCAATATTTTGGTGGCTAAAGCTATGGCCGTGGCTACCGCAGTCAGGAACAGGAAAAAGTAACCTTTATTATTATCCGCATTCAGCAGATACCGCCAACTCCAATAGATGGTCAGTAATACTGAGATAACTAATATTGGTTCCGGTGATATCTTATTCAAATAATATAATATAATAAAAGAAGAGGCATAAACCAGGACTGCGATTTGGGATAAAGCCCGGCTAAGGAACACTAAACTCATTTTATATAGCACATAAAAAGCCAGGATAAATAATGATACCATGACCATCCTGATAGTAAACAATATCCAGAATATGTGGGTAGCGGCATACGCGGCAAAGCTACCGTTATTATGAAAGATTCCATATACCCAATACATCAATCTGGCAGTTATTTGGATAAGGAACATTAAACTAATGCCCGGATGGCCAACATAACTTACATATTTATGGTCAAAAAAAGCTAAGCCTGAGGCCAAATACATACCATCTGGGTCCCAATTAGCTGTGTATTCCACGCCAAGGGACCTGACCAGCCAATTGCCAAACAAACTGAAATAAGTAATACCGGCAAACAGGACGGCCAGTATTATTGACAGCTTTAACCAGAAATGCCGGATGGCCTGATCAACAGCCAGATCCGGAGCGGGATTATTTTCCATCCTTCTCGGTATCCTTTTTAGCGAGCTGCTCTTTTACTACAAAAGGCAATTTTTCATCTACTACCTTTTCAATTTTATTATCCATATAGTCTTTTATTTTATCATCTATGATCTTGGCTAGTTTGTCGGTCATACGAGGCATTTCGGCTCTGATCTGCTGTGTTACCTGCGGGATCTGGCTCCTAATTTCACCGGTTATTTTAGGTATTTCCACTTGCAAGGTACTATTTATATCTCCCAAAAATGCTTTAACCGGGTCATTAGCGGCGTTTTTAAGCTGCCCTATCACTAAATATGAAGTTAAAACCAGAGAAAATGATATAATAAGCGCTATTATCACCGTATTCAGTATGGTTTTATATTTAATAATACCATGGTAATTCAACCGGGCTTTATACTCTAAATATTTTTTCATTGTCTCTGACTCAAGTCTAATAACATCGGCTTTTTCTTCCTGGTCACCCTTTTCCCCGAATTCCCGCTCCAAATATATCCTCTCTAAAGACGCTTTTACTAACTCCAAAGCCAGAGCATACTTCCCTTCCTCTGCCAACATATTGGCTGCTCCCAGCAATTTCCGGTATTTTTCTAGTTGTTCTTCTCTCATGCTATTTCCTTTCTCTATATATTTTCTTTTTTTGCGGCGGGATCCTTTCCTCTTAAACCCAGCAGTATCCCCGTAATTATCCAAAACAGTGGACCGCTCTTACTGGCTCCAAAAGATTCCGCTCCGTTGCCCATGGCAAGATACGATATGATCATCGTAATATAAAAAACGAACATCCTGGGACTTCCTCGGAGATCACTGCCAAACTTACCCAGCATAATAAGCCAGATTATTGAGCCGATAATACCGAGCACCAATAGATTCCGAACAAATTGATTATCATATGCGGAGGTGAAATTTACCTGGTAATTATTTGTTTGCCCGGCCATATAACCCACTCCGGTTGTTAAATCAAAAATTCCGTCAACTCTTCTTATTTTTGGCATCAGGTCATATTTGTAACGGCTGGCAGTAGATTCAACCGGATTTCTGAACCGTCTTAAATCAATCCGGTTAAGAACTATAAAATTCCACTTATAAATAACTAACCCGCTGATACCACCGGCCAAGCTAACGATCATAATCCATTTTATAACCTTTTTTATCATCCCTTTATGCGCGCTGGCCGCTGCAAAAATATCATGGAACAACACAAAAAAACCGGCAAATACTATCATGCCGAATCCGTTTGATTTCGAACCGGTAGCCAGACAGCAAATAGACGAAAGCACAAACATGATGAATAATAACGCCTTTAGCCATTTCCCCTCCGCCATATTAAGGTACCATAATAACGCTGCGAATAAAGCACAGCTATAATATACCTGTCCGGCTAAAGAAGGCGCATCCTTTTCTAAAAACGCCGCTCCGATGCCATAATAATCCTTAACGCCGTTTAATATCTTATATAAACCGACAATATCGTTCAAGGCAATCAGCACAAATAAAGTGCTAACAATATATTTTATTTTATCTATCTTAGCTAAATAATAAAAAACTATAAAAAAAATGAAATATTGGAATTCCTTAGCCCAGAAAACAATAAACCAATAACCCCATTCTACTCCCCCGACAGCCCTGGCCATTGAGATCATAAATGGGTAGATAAAGTAAATCGCGGGCAGTATAAAATCT
>JAQUQP010000101.1 GCA_028716025.1 bacterium
ATTTGGCGATGCCTTTAATAGCCACGTAGAGCCAATCAGGAACCTTTTCCTTGATCAGCTTATAAACATTCATTAAATGAAGCCTGAATAGAAGGTCAAATTCTTCATCATTGGCGCTGGAATGGTCATCACCATACCACCAGCACCAATCGCTTCCCTCAGCTATGTAAATCTCTTCCCAGGCTTTCGCAATTACCGATTTAAACTCATCTTGAGGGTGTCCCTGGGTAAATCTAACCAGAATGTCCCTGGTCCGTTCCAGGTAGTCCCAGGCGGTGTTATCTTCATAGTGTCCTATCCAGACACCAAAATTATGGTTTATCCAGCTGCCGGCAAAAAGATTAAAAAGGTTATATTGAGGCGGATTTTGTTCCAGGTATTCACTAAAGGTGACGGTCCTGAATCCGGGATCGGAGGACAATTCGCGGCATAGTCCTTTTAAGAACTGTTCTCCATCGTCAGGATAAAATTCCCAGGCATTTTCACCGTCTAAAATAATGCTGAGCAGATGCGGGCCAGGCATTTTATTCACATTGTCCCGGATATGGCGCAAGGTACCCATAAAATTGTTAATAGCGTCACGGGTGGACATATGTGAATACGTGAATCCGATCAAATCAGACAATGTTTTATCCCGGAAAACAATGTTGACTTCCTTGTCTTGGTTCTTGGCCCGGTACCCCTTGTATAAAGCATCGCTGTGTACGTCGGTGCTGATGAAATCTTTGCGTAAAACTATTTTCAAGGTATTAGCCAGGATGTCTTCATCCGTAGCTATCCATTTGATCCCGGCATCTGCCACGAGCGGAATAATATCTTCGCTAACACTGCCTTCAGACGGCCACATGCCGCGAGGTTTGCGCCCGAAACATTTTTCATAATATTCAACTGCTCTTTGTATCTGGATGCGAGCGTCTTCAGGATGGCGGAAGCCTCTTTTGGGCAGGATTATCTCCGGGGTGGCTATCTTGGCCGAATCAGTGTTGCACAGCAGCGGCAAAATCGGGTGATAAAAAGGAGTGGTTGTAACCTCGATCTGTCCCCTATCCTGCAGCTCTTTATATTTCCCGATCACCTGGGACATGATCTCCCGGTGCTTTTGTACAACATAAAGCTTATCATCTTCCGTAAAATTCTTGCCCTTATCGATAATTTGTTGTAGTTTCTGGTCCCTTTTACGCCAGTAGGGATCTATCCAGACCAGGTTAAATAGAACTTGCAGATCCAAATAATCCTGGGCGGTAAAATATCGTTTTATCCGGTTCAATTCCTGTATCGAAGTGTAGCGTCCCCTCTTATCCAATAATTCCGCGTAGCGGGCGAATGAATAGACCATCGTGCTCCAGTTCGCCATGAAGAAATTGGCTAAGATATAGTTTTTATCTTCTTCGGTTAGTTTGACTGCCGGGATCAGGGTTTTGTCCAGGAATTCGTCGGAAGCATTATTCTTGACATAATCTTCGATCTGGACCAGCAATGAAGGCACGAGGTTAAAGGTTTGATGGATTTGGGGAAATTCGTCCAAGATAGCGGCCATATCATAGTAATCTTTCGTGCAGTGCAGTCGTACCCAGGGCAAACTGTATTTGCCAGTAAGATCATTTTTATAATAAGGCTGATGCATGTGCCATAGGATAGCTACGTGAAGCGGCTTATTTTCCATTTAATTTTCTTTCAACTTAACAAGATTATAAGCATTCTCTTGCATCATTTTGAAATCCTTTGCCGTTAAGTGAGCCGCGGTCAGAGTAGCCTTGATCAAGGATTCATTCATTAGGTCTTCCGGCATATGGGTGTCAGTATTAAAGACCAGCTTTGCTCCGTAAATATGGGCCAGGCTGGCGACATGCTGGTTAGTTTTATTATGGCCTCTTCTCGTCGTGATCTCCAAGCATACTTTGTTTGCCCTGGCCAGTTTGACATCGTCTTTGGAAATGTTTCCCGGATGGGCTAGAATATCCACCTTAGCCTCAACGGCTGCCCGGTTAGTACCCTTAGGCACTGGTTCAACGATTGTCTCGCCATGGACTAGGACGATCTCAGCGCCCAGGTTTTTAGCCATCCTGAAAGCCTGCGCGATCAAGCGTGGCGGTACATAGGTTAATTCCGCGCCTGGGATCACTTTAATCTTATATTCGCGGCTCAATATCTTACTAACTTTAACCATCCGAGGGATGATGATATCAATATTAGAAAAATCGACATGATCAGAAAGGCAGATCGTCTTGTAACCGGCATCCAATGCCCGGCAGACCAATTCTGAAGGTATTAACGCTCCGTCACTGAAAAATGTGTGGCTGTGCAGATCGATCATCTTAACCTCAATTACAAATTCTGAATTATATCGCTATCGCTTATGCCTAATTAATTTAGAATTCTCATTATTTGATAAGCGCCCCCGACAGGAGTCGAACCTGTGATCTTCGGTTTAGGAAACCGCCGCTCTATCCAACTGAGCTACGGGGGCGTCGCGCGCCCTGCCGTTTGCTGCGCAAATCGAAGCGCAGGGCTTGCTCCTCATAGGAGACACCACTTCGTGGTTTCTCCTTCTGATTCTCGGTTGACATCGTTACTATTTCAATCTACCTGACTTGGCAACCTCGAGTCAACCTCTTCCGGGTTCCCGTTTATATCACGTTTTCACAGGCAAAACAAGATAAATTACTCCTTGGAGTGATTAAAAATACCTTAAACTAAGTATAAATAATAACAAAAATTTCCGTCGAAGTCAATAATAAAAACTAGTTCAATAATTTTTTTGATAAGGAGTGTAATTCTGTATCAGCTAAAGCCGATACTTTCTTCTTGACTACTCGCGAAAAGTATTCCTTTTCAGTTTTGGTTAAGATTCCCTTATTCAACTTTTTAAGGAACAATTCTTTTTGTTTTGCGGAAAATATCAGGTCTAGGTAGCGATCAAGATCAGTTGTTTCCGCTTTTTGGTTCTTGCGTTTCTTCTTTGTACGGAAGTAACTATTTTTGTATTGTTTCTTGCAAAAAAATCGGAAAATGTTGATTGCTATGGTTTCTAGGAAGTATCTTATGTCCATTTTGCACCATCATTGTATTTATTTGTACAATTATTGTATGAATACGTACAATTATTGTTGCTATTATCAATAAAAATAGGAGACAAATTGATGTCCCCTACGTGCGTCTTTGACGCACAGAGCAATCGAGAATCGAGATTCGATAATCTCTACCTGTCTGCAGACAGGGATTGCGGTCTATTTTCAATTTTCTATTTTCAGATACAAATATTAGAACTTGATTATTGAAAAGATGTCAAAGCCTTTAAGCTTATCCCGACCGTGCAAGAATCCGAGTTCGATCACAAAGCCAATGCCAGCTACTTTGCCGCCAAGTTTCTTAACTAGCCTGGTGCAGGCTTCTACTGTTCCTCCTGTGGCCAGCAGGTCATCGATTATAATGACCCTGTCGCCTTTTTTAAAGGCATCTACGTGCATTTCAAGGGTATCAGTACCATATTCCAGAGCATAGGTCTCTTTAATCGTTTTATAAGGGAGCTTACCCGGTTTTCTGACTGGTACGATACCTATACCTAGTTTATAAGACAGTGCTGAGGCAAAAATAAAACCACGCGACTCAACACACATTATTTTATCTACTTTTTTATTTTTGTATTTTTTAGCCAACAGGTTGATCACTGTCTTAAAAACCTGTGGGTCTCCGATCAGAGGGGTGATATCTTTAAAGATGATCCCCTTCTTTGGGAAATCAGGTATATCCCGGATAAATTTTTCCAATTTTAACATAATTAGTTTACCAGCCTTAGTCTGTATTTATCCCTGGTCATGTATCGGCGCAATTTACTCAAAGCCTTTTTTTCTATTTGCCGGATCCTCTCGCGGGAAACACCCATTTTTTTGCCGATCTGGTCGAGGGTCATTGGCTCTTCGCCACCGATACCATAGCGGTATTTGATGATGCGTACTTCTTTATTATCCAAGTATTTAAGGCAGGTTGCGATAGTCTGGGGGATCTTGACGTTTTCATCATATTGTTTTTCAGGATCTATGCTGGTAGTATCATTAATGACGTCACCGAGAGTAATGTCGGATTCGTCATCGATCGGTGTGTCCAGAGAGGTAGTGCCCAGGGAAAGCGCGTGGGTTTCAATGATGTCTTGTAGTTTTTCCGCCGGTATTTGCAGGTGGCGGCTCAAGTCGCCCAAGGAAGGATTCTTGCCCAATTTTTGCGTCAACTTTTTATTCATTTTAAGCATACGCTGGATCTCTTCGATCTTATGGATAGGAATGCGGATAGTTTTGGTTTGGCTGGAAAGAGCCCGGGCAATCGATTGTTTGATCCAGTAGCTGGCATAAGAGAAAAAATAACCTTTACGGTAGTTAAACTTTTCCACCGCTTTCATCAATCCAATGTTGCCTTCTTCGATCAAATCAAGGAAGGATAATCCCTGATCCCGGTATTTCTTGGCAATACTGATCACCAGGCGCAGGTTACCTTCGATCATCCGGCGGCGGGCTTCCATATCCCCTTTTTTGAGGCGGTTAGACAATTTTTTTAACTCTTCATTACTGATCAAAGGAAGCTTACGTACCTGCTTCAGATAGATCTTTAGAGTATTGTCGTTTACTACTGGCATTTTCTCCCCTATATAATAGCCAAGATGAAACTTATTTATCTTATCCTATTTTTTGTCTTTACGCAAGTAAAAAAATAAATAGAAATGATTACCCAGGTTAAAAAGTAATAACAAAATCCCGATACTTATTCCGATAGGCGGACCATTCTACTTGCATATCAGCAACATATTCAGCCATATCTTTGGTTTGTAAGTCTCTGATTAGGTCCAGTAAACTCTGTTTATCTCCTTCTGCTTCTATTTCTACATTGCCATCTGGTAGGTTCTTAACATAACCGGACAGCCCCAGCGAGTCGGCCAGTCGGCGCGTGAAATACCGGAATCCCACTCCTTGGACCATGCCTTTAACGATAATATGTACTGATTTTAATTCGTTGACCATGGCCATTTCTCAATTAACGGATTAAATAATATCTCCGAGAAATTCAATCCAAAGGTTAAATTATCGAAATCCAGGTCTTTATAATGCTGCAGGTCAACCAGGCCGATCTCGATACATATTTTAGGTGAAAGCATTATCCGATAACCTAGGTTATACGTTTCCCCGGCCTTGTCAAATATATACTGGGTACGGGCGGTTGTCTTAGAAAAGCCGACCATGGCCCGCCAGCGGCCATTTTCTTGTAATTTCATTCCCGCGGTGGCATATATATTATAAAAACTAACCAGGAGTTTGTCAAAAGAAAGATAAATATCTTTATCAAAAAATCCAAGGCTGCCAGATACCGGGTATTGGCTCCCGGCCAAAAAATTGAACTTTCCATGCGGAATAATACGGTGTCCCCGGTCCAGGTCATCACTAAATTGTTCGGCATTAATGCGCAATCCTAATTCTAATCCTGGCAGCAGGCCGGCATTGAACTTGAAAAGATATTTATGGGCAGCCAGGGCATAATAGCCGTTATCCAGGACCGTGGCGTCAGGAATGGTCAGCAAGCCGGTCGGGCCGTCAATAGTGGCAGAACGGTAAAAAAGTGCGTCCGGCATATCGGCACAGTTCACCATAGCCGGTGATAAAATGATGCAGAATAAAAATAGGCAGGAAAATAATTTATTCAAAATAACCCCATTTAGAGGGATAAACTGATAGTGCCGAATTCCCCGTCGTAGCCGGGGTTGATCTGCACCTTTCCTTTTCTCATTTTATCGATCCCACTGGCCACTTTTTCTACAGTATGATTACTGATCTCGGAAATATCGGCGTCCAACAGGATAGAGAATTCATTGCCAAAATAGGCGATCAATTTTTGGTATTCTTTTTCCACTTTTTGCGTATTAATGCCCATACCTAAAGCTTCAGCGATGATCTCTTGCAGGGGAATAAGGTGCTTAAAAGGAATAGCCTGAGCAGGCTGTACATTTAACGCGCGATCAGCCAGTTTTTCCACCCGGTGCAGTACTCCTACGGTTACAGGTTTATGACAAACAGGACATATAAGACTGTGGGCTATTGTTTCCTGGGGATGAGCCCGGTAAGCGCACTGCCGATGGCCATCAAAGTGATACTTCCCTTCTTCCGGGAAGAACTCTATCGTATATATGAATTTGGAACGGTCCTTGGTCTTGATAGCTGAAGTAATATCTGAATATAAATTTATCGAATCCACCAGGTCAAAAACATTTGCTTCCCGTCCCAGTTTACGCAATGAATGAGCATCAGAATTGGAAACAAGGCTGATGCGGTCAAGTGTGGTAAGACGCCAGTTCATGGTCGGATCGCTGGATAATCCTGTTTCAATAGCGAAAATATTTTTTGTTTGCGCGCCAAAGCATTCCTGCAAATTGTCAAATCCCGAAGCTGATCCGAAAACGCCGAAATGCGGTGTCCAGGCATGTCCGGGAATTATTACGCAGTCAGCTGACGCTTCCAGCACCATGGTCACCATTTTTTCCGGATCCAGCCCTAAGATCGGTCGGCCGTCAGAGGACAGCTTGCCATAACCGGATATCTGGCGAATGATCTTTTCAACTGTTTCAAAATCAGGAGCCAGGATTATATTATGGACTTTATAGCATTTCCCGTGCCGGTAAAAAATATTGGAAACCTCGGAAGT
>JAQUQP010000102.1 GCA_028716025.1 bacterium
CTGACTTTGTATTTCTTTTGGATCTCAGTGATCGCCCGCACCGTATCCAGGGTCCCGCCTGGTTCGGCGGAAATAGCCAAAGTGAGGCAATCTATAAAAACATCACTGCGGGGAATGCCGCAGGCATCAGTCTCCTTAATTATTTTACCGGCGATCTCAACCCTTTTTTGCCAGGTTTTAGGGATACCTTTTTCATCAATGCACAAGCCGATGATCGCCGCGCCATAGAGCTTGACCAGCGGCAGGATTTTCTTTAACTTCGCTTTTTCACCGGTGACAGAATTCACTAAAGCTTTACCGGGAAACTGTTTCAATCCTTCTTCGATCACTTCCGGATTCGGCGCATCCAGCACGAGCGGCTTATCTACCTGGGAACCCAGGTCCAGGACAATTTTCCTGATCGACTCTTTCTCGTTTGTTCCTGGTACGCTGACATTGACATCCAGTAAATCACAACCCGCGGAAACCTGGGACCTGGCTTCTGCTAATACCAGGGAAAAGTTCCGGGACTTAATGGCCTCGGCTAAAGCTTTCCTGGCTGTAGGATTGATCCGCTCGCCAATGATGACCGGATAGTTTCCCACTTCTAAAGTTTTTGTCCTTGAAGTTAAATAAGTTTTTTTGTCTTTAGTTTTTGCTTTCACTTTCAGCTTCAAGCTTTCAGCTTTCAGCATTTTTATATGTTCCGGTGTTGTGCCGCAACAACCACCCAGGCACGACATCCCCAGTTTGGCAAATTCTGCGGTAAAAGAAGCAAATTCTTTGGCGGCAAGAGGGAAAACAGTTTTCCCGTTTTCCAGCGTAGGCAAGCCGGCATTTGGCTGGATGATCACCGGGACATTAGCTACGGCTGCAATTTCTGCCGCGACAGCAAGTAATTCCTGCGGCCCGGCGCTGCAATTCGCTCCGATCACATCAGCGCCTAAAGACTGCATCACAATGGCCGCGGTCTTCGGATCAGTCCCGGTAACAGTCCGCAATTCTTTTTCAAAGGTCATGGAGGCAATCACCGGCAGACCGGTCTTTTTACTGCCAATAATAGCAGCCCGCATTTCCTGCAGGTCAGTCATGGTTTCTATGATCAGGCAATCACACCCGGAATTTTTGAGGAGCCACGCTTGTTCGGCATAGAGGTCCACTGCTTCGCCAAAAGATATTTTCCCGAGCGGTTCAAGTAATTCCCCTAAGCTGCTGATATCACCTGCTACCAGGACCCCTTTTGGTTGAGCCGCTTCCCGGGCGATCTTCACCCCGGCAGAAATTAATTTTTCCTGGTCTGCTTCCAGGCCATACCCCTTCAGTTTCAGGCGATTCGCGCCAAAGGTATTGGCAATAATGACCTGGGCTCCGGCAGCAATATAGGCTTGATGGATTTTCTTGATAATATGGGGATGGGTAAGATTATACGTCTCGGGACAAACGCCTTGAGGCAGGTTTTCTCTCTGGAGCATTGTACCCATTGCTCCGTCAAAAATAATGATCTTGTTCTTTTTAAGCAGATTTTTGAAAGTCACTTTCCTTCCTTTAAAAAACTATTACGCGGATTTTTCTATCAACTATCAACAATCAACTATGAACTCTCTTCTTTTCTCACTAATCCCCAGATCCCAGTTACTGTTTTCTGCGGGCTTAACATATATTGCGAAGAAACTCTTATGCCTAAAGCTTTTGCACCCAACAATTCCAGGATGGTCTTATTTACCTTAAGGGGCCAATCGCCATACCCTGGGCTGAACCGCGGCGTGGACTGGTATGGTCCCGCTTGCTGCGTAATTGATATTTGTGCCGCATCAGTCAGGACTTCAACTGCTTCACTGCCAACCGCATCCAGGATCACAGCCCTGGTCGGTTCCCCGGCGGAAAACAAACGGGTGATCTCCAGTTCCAGGTCCGTACCGATCGTGGTCACAAAGACCACTGCTTTTTCTGCATCCTTGAGCAGCCTGGCAATACTTTTATTTCCAATTATCAGATCAGGTAATTTTATTTTTTTCCCGTCATTAGCAAGAATATCAAAAATCTTAAATTTTAACCCTGGAATAACCAGACTATCCCCGGCTTTTATCTGTTCCCGTACCAGCCTGATAATTGAAGCGTCAGCCTTGGTTTTGCCCAGGTCAAACTTTAAGTACCGTAAAACTTCTTTTTCCCGGATATTGATCTCAAGCTTCAGTGCTTTAGGCATATTACTTTACAGCTGCCCGTTTTTTAGCTTTCCTGGTCTCCCATTCATACACCAAAGGACTCGCGACAGCGATCGAAGAATAGGTACCGACTATGACACCGATCAGCAAGGCCAGGGAGAAATCATGAATAACTTCTCCGCCCCAAATGTAGAGGGCAATAAGCACAAAAATGACTGTTGAAGAGGTAATAATGGTCCGGCTCAAGGTATCATTAATACTGGTATTGATAATTTCACCCAGTGTTTTAGCGCGCAACAGACGCATATTTTCACGGATACGGTCATAAACTACGATAGTATCATTGATGGAATAGCCGATCAGCGTCAGCAAAGCAGCGATGATAGTAAGACTGATCTCCTTGTTCATGAGCGAAAAGAAACCAACCGTGATGGTCACATCATGTACCAGGGCAATTACACCAGCCACGCCATGAGCCGTTGATTTGAACCTGAAAGCTACATAAACAATAATACCGATCCAGGATAGTATAATCGCCCATAAAGCCTGCTCACTCAAAGCTTCTCCCACTCTCGGGCCAACCATCTCGGTGCGTTCAACCGCAAAAGAACCTTCTCCCCATTTTGCTTTAAACGCCTGTTCTACCTTATTCGCTACTTCAGTCATAGGGATCACTGATTTCTGGATGCGGATAATAAAAACATTTGTATCCAGGAATCCCTGGATCTCGGAATTGACAAAACCATTATCATCCAGAGTTTTCCTGACTTCATCAGTCGCCGTAGCCTGGTTAAATTTTACCTGGATCAGCGATCCTCCGGTAAAGTCAACTCCCAGCCTGGGACCGCCTTTAGTAACCAAGGATACTACCCCAGCCAGGATCATAATGGCGCTAATGGTAAAAAACACCCACCTGAGGCCAATAAAATCTATGTTGGATTTATGAAATAATTGCATGTACGCCCTTCCTCCTATATACTCAGTTTCTTAATATCTTTGCCAGCTAAGGCATAGTCAAACACCAGATGTGTAAAAACAATAGCAGTGAACATACTGATAACGATACCCAAGGTCAAGGTAACAGCAAATCCCTTAACCGGTCCGGTCCCGAACTGGAACAGGAACGCGGCAGCGATCAAAGTTGTCAAATTCGAGTCAATGATAGCGCTAAAAGCTTTTTCATATCCAGTGTCAATAGCTACGCGGATGGTTTTCCCAACCCTGAGCTCTTCCCTGATCCTTTCAAAGATCAGCACGTTAGCATCAACTGCCATACCCAGAGCCAGGATGACACCGGCAATACCCGGCAAAGTCAATGTGGCATGGAATGCCGCCATGGCTGCCATTAATACGATCAGGTTCAAGATCACAGCTAAGTTAGCAACCATACCTGATAAACCGTAATAGACCGCCATAAATATTACCACAAACGCTAATCCGATCAAACAAGCTTTCAATCCTGCCTTGATCGAATCTTGCCCCAAAGACGGGCCAATGGTCCTGTTCTCAATAATACTCACCGGAGCCGGCAAAGCGCCAGCCCGGAGAACTATCGCCAAGCCGCTGGCATCTTCCATGGTAAAATTACCTTCAATGATGGCATGGCCATCAGGAATACGTGATTTGATCACCGGCGCAGACTGTACAACGCCATCGAGCACGATCGCCAGCCTGCGATTAATATTATCCCCGGTCAATTTAGCAAAGTCCTTAGCACCCTGCTCAGTAAAATCTATGCCTATATAAGGCATATTATACTGGCCGCCGATCTTTACTTTAGCATTAGAGAGAGCTGCCCCGGTAAGGGAAGCTTCTTTCTTTAGCAATATATGATCCTCATGCTGGTCTTTAAGCAATTCATATCCTTCCGGTACTTTACCCTCAATAGCCTCATTTAATTTCCCGGAATCGTCCACCAACTTGAATTCCAAAAGAGCAGTCTTGCCGATAAGGTCAATAGCTCTTTGCGTATCTTTTACTCCCGGTAATTGAACCAGGATCAGGTTATCACCCTGTTTTTGGATCAATGGCTCAGCTACGCCAAATTGGTCAATACGGTTGCGCAGGATCTCAATTGCCCGGTCCATAGCGTCATTCAAAGTAGTCCCTTTCGGGATCTTTGTTTTATCCACTTCCAGTACCAGGTGCATACCGCCTTTCAGGTCCAATCCAAGGTTAATGACCTTGCTGACGATTTTGTCCAGGTTTTTCTCTTTCTCTTCGCGCTGTTCCGGCGTATATCTATACCACTTAACCGTGGGATATAAATACCAGACCGATAAAGCCATTATTACTAAAACAAGTATCCATTTTATCTGCTTTGCATTCATGTCTGCCTGATGTACTCCTTTCAGATTTTATAGTAATTTATGGTCGTTGATCATTAGGGAAAAGTTACATTCTAAAAATTTAGCGGCCCGCCTGGATATTACCATCCGGGACAAGAATATCTCAAAATATTCCATTACCTGTGAAATGGTCGTATCAATGGTGATCTCCAGGGTAATGATCCTTTTCTCCGCGTCAACGCGCAAGAAAGATTTTTCAGCCGCATAATTGACCCGGTCATGAATATCGAACATCACCATGTTCGGATTACGCACACGACTGCGGTGCACGTCGCTCTTATCAGCCAGGATCAAAGCCGCGGCTACGGCGCTCACCGGATCGC
Source organism: bacterium (assembly GCA_028716025.1). Next base: position 4,816 of record JAQUQP010000102.1, read on the forward strand.
CGATCTCTTCTTCATGGTTACCGATAGCTCCCACTATTTCCGTGATCTCATCTGGATCCATATTAAGGTCACGTAAAACCATAATAGCAATATTGGATGATGATATCCCGTGATCTACCCGGCTAATGACATTGCCGACATCATGTAAATACCCTGCTACTGCAGCCAATTCTGCCAGCCGTTCGGTATATTTCAGGTGCGTCAGTACATTCTGGGCAATATTGGAAACCAGGTTCGCATGTCGGTGCCCATGCTCGGTAAAGCCGATCACTCCTAAATAACGATTCGCGCCTTCCAGCAAGGAAACTACTAAGGGGTGTTTTTTCACCGCTGCCAGAGTAGCATTATTACTCATCTTACTTCACCACCTCGACCTTATTTTCCTGCTCTATATCCTGGGGCTTTTTAACATAGGTAATAGCGTCCTTGGAGAACGTGATCCGTACCTCTTCGTTCACTTTCAGGTCCACCAAGGTTCCCCGCACATTGGAGACTACACCATGGATACCACCGCTGGTGATCACGGCATCCCCTTTTTTTAATTCAGCCAGCATCTGTTTGCGCTCTTTCATCTGCTTTCTTTGCGGCATCCAGACTACTACATAAAAGATTAGCACAATTATGATCATCATTACCATATTCGGAAATCCTGCTGTCGGCATTGTTTCCTCCTGGGAATACGATTACACAGAACCTAAGTATCTATGCATAAATTCAGCTTTAGCCTGAAGATATCTATCCTCGGCAATGGCTTGTCGTATAATATTTATTAAGTTTAGCACAAAGTGTACATTATGTAAAGAATTTAATCTTAATCCCAGAAGCTCCTGTGCCTTGAAAAGATGGTGCAGGTAAGCCCGGGTATAATTCCGGCAGGTAAAGCAGTCGCAATTTTCATCCAGCGGCGTAAAATCATTTTTATAACACGCATGGGTAATAACCCGTTTGCCGGTAGAGGTAAAAACCTGCCCGTTGCGCGCGTTCCTGGTCGGGACCACGCAATCAAACATATCCACGCCTTTTTCCACATAGTCCCAGAGATCTTCCGGCAATCCGATCCCCATTAAATAACGGGGTTTATCCTGCGGCAATAAAGGCAAGGTTACATCTAGTATTTCTATGGCCAGGTCCTTTGGCTCGCCGACACTGATACCGCCAATCGCCAAACCGTCCAAAGCCAGCTCGCTGGTCCGCTCCGCGCTCTCCTTACGCAGGTCCTTATAGAAACTCCCCTGCACGATGCCAAAAAGCATCTGCTTTAGGCCGGTGACATGGGAGACCTGGTTCAATCTGGCATGTTCGGCGATCGAACGCTGCAGCCAGTCAATGGTCAAGTCCAGCGATTCTTTAGCCAATACCTGGTCAATAGGATATGAAAGGCATTCATCCAGCGGCATCATGATATCAGAGCCAAGCGTTTTCTGGATTCCGATTACCCGCTCAGGAGTGAGAAAATGGCTGGAGCCATCGATGTGTGACTGGAATTTCACTCCTTCCGGGGTGATCTTGCGTAAGCCATTCATACTGAAGATCTGATAACCGCCGCTATCTGTCAGGATCGGCCGGGACCAGTTCATGAACTTGTGCAAGCCGCCGGCTTTAGTGATGATCTCTTCACCCGGCCGTAAATAAAGATGATAGGCATTTCCCAGGATGATCTCCGCTCCCATCTCTACCACTTCTTCACTGGATAAAGACTTCACTGATGCCTGCGTCCCCACAGGCATAAAGACCGGGGTCTTGACCACTCCATGAGGCGTCGTCAATTCTCCCAGCCTGGCTTTTGTATTTTTTTCTGTTTTGAGCAAATGAAAAGACATAGTTCCCCTTACTCTGTCCATCTTAGTATGGCAAATCGGGTAGCCT
>JAQUQP010000103.1 GCA_028716025.1 bacterium
TGGAGAAAACCTTCGGAAGCTTGAGTTGGCATGGACTCTTTTCCTCCCGCCTTGCGGGAGAACTCAAGCGAGATAGAGAGCGATTTCCGCGCCGGGGAAATCGACTCGTTTTTCGGAATGACTCAGCTGACAGCGAGCCGATCTACCTTAAGTGAACAAAATACACGGAAGATATAACAATCATGAGAAAATCTAATAAATATATTCTATTAATACTGTGCCTCATCATCCTCCAGTTCCCGCTATTCTACAAGTTCTGGCTCAGGCAGATGGGGGGCTGGCTCATATACCAGGACAAACTCGAAAAAGCAGACGCTATCCTGGTTCTAGGCGGCGGCAGGGGTGAAAGGGTCCTCCAGGGCGCGAACCTCTATCGTGAAAAATACGCTAATTATATACTGATAACCGGAGAATTTGAACGGATCATGGGCGGCCCGGTATATCACTGGGCTCTACAGGGAAGAAAATTAGCTAGCAGCCGCGGAGTCCCCTGGGACAAGATGATCCCTATCCTTGATTCCATGAGTACGCATGACGACGCTACCTTGAGCCTGGCTGAGTGCCGTAAACATAATTTTAAATCACTGATCGTAGTCTCTGAGCCATTTCATACTAAGCGGTCTTTTTACACCTTTAAGAAGGTCTATAAAAATTCAGGAATAAAAGTTATTATCTGCCCGGTCCAGGATAGTTGGTACACAAAGAATAATTGGTGGGACTCTGAGCTTGGGTTGATGGCCACGACAGAAGAATATATCAAGTTCATGTATTACCTGCTTAAAGGGTACATCTAATGAAACACCATTTTGCCGACGAATACTCACAAGTCAACGGTATACTGCAGAAGATCGATCCCAGGATAAAAATAATTTTTGCCTTGCTCTTTGTCTTCCTGGTGAATTTAACCTCCCTGACTAATTCGTTTTCCTTAATTTACTATGCTATTATCCTGGTCCTGTGTATTCTTCTCGCTAATGTCCCGCTATTACGCATATTCCGGAAATCCCTGGTCAGTTTGCCGTTGATCATATTCTTTGCCTTGTTCTCTTTATTATACCACCGCAGCCAGCCCTGGTTTAGCCTGCTATTATTGGCTAAAGCGTACTTGTCGATCCTGGCGATGATCCTGTTGATCTCATCTACCAGTTTTTCCCATTTCCTGAAGGCCCTGCAAAATCTAAAAATACCTGTCGTCCTGGTCATGATCTTTTCTTTCATGTACCGCTATCTTTTTGTGATCACTGACGAATTAATGAATGTCCGGACAGCAAAGGATGCCCGTACAGTGGGCGGTACTGCCTGGTTTCATACTAAGGTCCTGGCCAATATCATCGGCGTTGTTTTTATTTCTTCTTACGAACGCAGCGAACGTATCTATAAAGCCATGTTATCCCGGGGATTTGACGGGACGATCAGGACCCTGGATGACTTTAGTTTAAAGAACAGGGATTATATTTTTGGCCTTTCGTCATTCTGCATTTTTGTACTAATAAAGATCCTGGAGTATAACCTGCGATGATTCCCTTGATCGAGATCAATGAACTATCTTATTCTTACCCGGATGGTACCCTGGCCCTGGATAATGTTTCTTTTAATGTGGCAGAAGGGGATTGTATTGGTTTGATCGGCCCCAATGGCGCCGGAAAATCAACCCTGTTACTGCACATGAACGGTATTTTGCACGGCCAAAACCACATCCTGATCGATGGCCTGGAGATCACACCAGACACTATTCGACAGATCAGGGAAAAAGTAGCCCTGGTATTCCAGGATCCTGAACACCAGCTATTCATGCCATCAGTATATGAAGATGTAGCTTTTGGCCCGATCAATATGGGCTGGAGCAAAGACAAAGTCAACTGGCAAGTGGACCTGGCCTTGCAGGAAGTGGATATGCTGTCAGCCAAAAACCGCTCATCCCATCACCTGAGTTTCGGGGAAAAGAAGCGGATATCCCTGGCCACAGTACTGTCGATGAAACCCAAGATACTGGTCATGGACGAGCCTTCCAGCAACCTTGATCCCAAACACCGCTGGGAGCTGATCGACCTGCTGAAGAACCTGAATATAACCAAGATAATCGCCACCCACGACCTGGAATTAGTCGGAACCCTGTGCAACAAGGTAGCTATCCTGAACCGGGGGCGGCTGAAAGCTTTTGGGCCTGCTTCAGAGATACTTTCCAATAAGGACCTGCTGATTAGTTACGACCTGGCAAAGCACTAAGATTATATTTACTTTTATCCGCGTTTTTGCTATACTTTTTATTCTAAATAACCACTACTAACTAAGGAGGAAGAAGAAGAATTATGGGCGAGATTAAAAGGATAGGCATTATTACCAGCGGCGGTGATTGCGGCGGTTTGAATGCCGTGGTGAAGGGTACTGCCCAAATGGCGCATAAAGAAGGGATCGAAGTCTGTGTCATACCTAACGGCTATGCCGGATTGTATAACCTGGTTGACTTTGAAAAATTGGTCAGCTTGCAGCCGGAACGTATCGATTCAGTCGAATCCAACCTGGCAGGCAGCGAAGCCGGGCATTCCCGGGTAAAGATCAAAAAGATCGATGACCCGGATAAATATAAGAGGATCAAAGATGGCTTGAATAAATTTAAGATCGACGGCCTGGTCATCAGCGGCGGAGATGATTCCGGCAGCGTAATGGTGGACCTGATCCAGCAAGGCATTCCCTGCGTCCATGCACCCAAGACCATGGACCTGGACCTGCAGACTTATTCTGTCGGCGCTGATTCTACCATTAACCGTATTACTAATTTTGTGCAGGAGCTTAAGACCACCGGCCGCACCCACAACCGCATCATGGTCATAGAAGTATTCGGCCGTTATGCCGGCCATACTGCTTTCCGCGGCGGGATCGGCGCAGATTCTGATGCTATCCTTATTCCTGAAATACCGGTAGATTTTGACTTGCTGTACCAGCATATCAGCAAACGTTATTGGAGCCGTATAGAAGAAAGCGATGTACTAGCCGGCACTTATACGATCGTAGTAGCAGAAGGCCTGCGGAACTCTGACGGCACTGAACTTTATGATGAATCGTCAGGTATTGACGCTTTTGGCCACAAAAAACTGGCTGGAGCGGCAAAATATGTGATCCAGGAAATTTCCAAACGGATGAAAGCCGATCCAAAGACAAAAGAACACATGATCAAGAACCATATGTACGTCAAGGGGATCAACGAGATACCGGAGATCCGCTCGGTTACTCCGGGCCACTTGGTCAGGGCCGGCCATTCTTCAGCGTACGACGTCAATTTCGGCAAAGAAGCAGGAGCTGCTGCCGTATTGCTCTTGAAAAAAGGTATCACCGGTGTAACCGTGGCCGGGGTTGAAGGCAAGGATGTTAAATATATACCCACAGCTGAAGCCATCAAACAACGCTTTGTTGACCTGGACCAGGTCAAGTTCCATGAAAGAATGGGCGTTTGTTTCGGGCGTAAGAAAGAAAATATTACCCCTAACTTTATCGAGTTGAAAGGAAAAATCTCCCGGCACCTTTAAGATAATTTTAGGAGTCAAATTGTTATGGTAAAAATGAATTGTTGGGAATTTAAAAAATGCGGCCGGGAACCAGGCGGCACAAAAGAGACAGATTTAGGAGTTTGTCCGGCAACAGTGGAAACCAGAACAGATAAGATCAATACTGGGAAAAATGGCGGCAGAGCCTGTTGGGTAATAGCCGGGACATACTGCCAAGGGGAAATACAGGGAACCTTTGCGTCTAAGATACGAGATTGTATTAAATGTGAGTTCTTTCTCCTAGTAGCTAAAGAAGAGGGCGTTGATTTTAAAGCGTTGAAAGATGTTACTAATCTATTAAAAAAGGAGTGAAAAAATGAAAAGATTTTTTAGTTTGTTCTTAGTTTTATGTGCGGCCTTAAGTCTCACTTTGTTGACCGGTTGCGGCGGGACAAAAGTAGAAAGAGTTGATTCCGGCGAAATGATCGACTTAAGCGGTAATTGGAATGATACTGATTCCCAACTGGTATCAGCTGAGATGATTAGTGATTCATTAAATCGTCCATGGGTGGGAGATTTTCGCTCTGAAAAAGGAAAATCCCCGACAGTGATCGTTGGCTCAGTCAGGAATCGCTCCAGTGAACATATTAATACTGAAACCTTTGTTAAAGACCTGGAAAGGGAACTGATCAATTCCGGTAAAGTAAAATTTGTTGCTTCCAGAGAGCAGCGCGGCGAAGTGCGTGACGAGAAGAATGATCAGGCTAATTTTTCTGATCCAGCTACGATCAAAGCCATGGGTATGGAAAAAGGCGCTGATTTCATGCTACAGGGTCAGATCAACACGATCATGGACGAAGCTGGCAAACAAGCGGTCAAATATTACCAAGTGGAACTGGAAATGATCAACATTCTCACTAACGAGAAAGTTTGGATCGGCCAGAAAAAGATCAAGAAACTGGTCACCAGGTCAAGAGTCAAACCATAATTCTTTTGGTAACGGTTATTAGAAACGAAGCCTGATTAGAAAGGATAAGCTTTGGAGAAATCAAAACTTATTATCCTATTTTTATTGGCGTTTACCCTGGCGGGGTGCGGTGCTAATCGTTTAACCTATTACGATACACTTAATAACTATGTAGCCAAGAAAAATTACGCTGAAGCCTACAAGCAGGTAGAAGACAACGCGGAAAAGTTCTATGGCGAAAATGACCTGCTGTTATATTATTTGGACCAGGGATACCTGTTTCATATCGGGTCTGACTATTCCAAATCAAACCTGATGCTGCAAGAAGCCATGAAATTGTCTAAGGATTATTTTACCAAGAGCATCACCCGTGAAGCGTCTACCTTCCTGATCAGCGACAATATGCGACCCTATTATGGGGAGGATTTCGAGCAAGCCTTAACCCACGTCTTTTCCGCGCTTAATTATGTTTTTCTCAATGATGGAGAAGATGCCGTGGTCGAAGCCAGAGCAGTAGATGATTTTCTAAAACTACTGCAAACCAACTATGGGTATAAAAATACTTATAAAGAAGATGGCTTTGTACGGTACCTCATGGGATTAATGTATGAAAATGAAGGCGAGATCAATGACGCGTTCATCTCCTACCGTAAAGCGCTCTATACTTATTGTGATCTCCAAAAATCCATGGGGCTAGCCATACCACAGGAACTCTTTAACAGTGCCCTGGATACCGCGACTATTCTGAATTTTAACAGTGAGATGGATGAACTCACGAAAGATTTTCCCGTAATGGCGAAAAACTATAAGCAGGATACCGCGGCTAAAAGTTTAGGCGAGATCATAGTCTTGCATTATAACGGGCGGGTGCCTCATAAGATAGATAATATCCTGGAAATAGCCTTTGGCAAAGCCTGGGTTTTTGTGAAAGCGGTAAAGACTGAGGGAGAAGCCGCGGAAAGCGTTTCTACCGCCGGGACGGCTATCAGATCTATCGCTGCGGACAAACAGATCGTCGCCGCGTTCCCGCAATATGTGCCTACTAATTACACGGTCACTTCCAGCATTATTGAACTGGGTGATAAAAGCAAACCAACCGAAGTGGTGGAAGATATCGGCAAGATCGCGATCAAGAGCTTGAATGATCGCATTGGACGGATCTATGCTAAAACCTTTGCCCGCGCCGCGGTAAAATATGCTTTATCTCAGGCCGCGATCAAAAAAATAGAACAAAAGTCAGACAATGCCGTAAGCGCGTTTTTACTCTCCAGCACTGTAAAAGTAGCTACCGCTATGACTGAAAAAGCGGATAAACGTTGTTGGCAGGTACTGCCAGATACCATTAGGATGGCCAGATTTAAAGTGCCGGAAGGGACACATGACCTTAAAGTCAATTATTACAACAATAATGGCGGAAAAACGGGAGAAGAACCAATAACCGGCATACATGTAAAGAAGGGCAAAAAAACCTTTGTTTTGGTACAAACTAACTATTAGCTGCATATTGCTTTCAATGATATTTTCCGCTGGAGCCTGCGGGCCAAAGGTCGCTAACATCTCTACCACCGGTAAGAACATTATTTGCTTTGGCGACAGCCTGACCGCAGGATATGGAGCAAATCCAGGCGAAGACTATCCTTCTATTCTAGCCAAACTATTGGGCCAACCAGTAATTAATGCCGGTATCAGTGGTAATACTACCCGCCAAGCGCTAGATCGTCTGCAGGCTGACGTCCTCGAAAAGGACCCTAAGTTAGTGATCGTACAGTTTGGCGCCAATGATTTTTTCCGCAAGATCCCCATAAGTGAAACCAAATCCAACCTAAACCAGATAGCCCGGAGGATCCACGAGAAAGGGGCCATGGTGGCGATAGCCGGCGTGCGCATTGGCTTACTGGTAGATGAATATGACGAAGTTTTTGAGAGTGTTGCCAGCGACACGAAATGTATCTATATTCCTAATATTATTAAGGACATCTTCACCGATCCTTCAAAAAAGAGCGATGAAATACACCAGAATGCTGCAGGCTATGCCATTATTGCCCAGCGGATATATGAAAGGATATGGCCATTCTTAAAAAAAGGATAGCACAATGCGGCAATACTTTTGGCTTTTTATGAGTTTCCTGACCATCTTCCTTATTGTGTATGGCGGCAGCCATCTTTATGTTTACCTGCGCCTGATCCAGCCTCTCAGGCTCGTTGGTTTTGCTTCTTTG
>JAQUQP010000104.1 GCA_028716025.1 bacterium
TAGGTGATCTGGGATACTGGCCGCAAGGGAACTGTTTCTGTATTTTCTTTGGTTTGACGCCAATTTCCAGCGAGGGCAAGATCAAGCCGGCTAGCGCGGTTTCAATTATTGGCAGGCTTCTGGGAACGCCTGAAAAATGGAAAGCAGTAGCAGCGGGAGAATGGATTTCAGTCGAGAAAATAGATTAATTTTGGAGTATATATGGATTTATTTAAACTGACAGCGCATGAATTAAGCGAAAAAATAAAAAAACAGGAAGTGACTTCCCAGGAAGCTACTGCCAGTATTTTCCAGAGGATAGACGCGGTAGAGCCTAAAGTCAAAGCTTTTGTTACTTTGCTTAAGGAAAGCGCGCTGCAGCAGGCTGAAAAGATCGACCAAAAGATAAAAGCTGGTGAGAAAACCGGCAGCTTAGCCGGAATACCGATTGCTATTAAAGACAATATGAATATTAAAGGAGTAAGAAGTACCTGCTCCAGCAAAATATTGAATAATTTTATTTCTCCTTATAATGCCACAGTGATTGACTTGCTGAAAAAGCAGGATATGATATTTATCGGAAAAACAAATATGGATGAATTTGCCATGGGTTCATCTACTGAAACCAGTTATTTTGGAAAGACTTATAATCCCTGGAACCTGGCAACGATCCCCGGTGGCTCCAGCGGCGGCAGCGCAGCCAGTGTGGCTGCTGATGAAGCGATCCTGGCGCTCGGGTCTGATACAGGCGGGTCTATCCGCCAGCCAGCATCGTGCTGCGGTATTGTCGGCTTAAAACCAACGTATGGCCGTGTTTCGCGGTTTGGATTGGTGGCTTTTGCTTCTTCCCTGGACCAGATCGGGCCGTTGACCAAAGACGTTACTGATGCTGCTTTACTGATGAATGCTATTGCCGCGTATGACAAAAATGATTCTACCAGTGTTAATATCCCCACACCTGACTATACCAAGGCTCTTATTAAAGATCTAAACGGATTAACGATCGGTATCCCTAAAGAGTATTTTGTGGCAGGTATGGACAAAGAAGTTGAGCAAAGCGTCAGGGAAGCGATCAAATTACTGGAAAAGCAAGGAGCAAAAATTGTAGAGATATCACTGCCGCATACTGAATATTGCCTGGCGGTTTATTATATCCTGGCGCCTTCAGAAGCCAGCGCCAACCTGGCCAGGTATGACGGAGTTAAATATGGTTATCGTACCCCGGAGGCCAAGGATCTGCTGGAGCAATATGAAAAAACGCGGGGCGAGGGCTTTGGGCCGGAAGTCAAACGGCGCATCATGCTGGGAACTTATGCTTTATCCAGCGGTTATTATGATGCCTATTATTTAAAAGCGCAAAAAGTGCGGACGCTCATAAAAAATGATTTTGAAGCTGCCTTTAAAAACGTCGATGCTATTGTCACGCCGACTGCTCCTTCAGCGGCGTTTAAGATCGGGGAAAAGACCGAAGACCCATTACAGATGTATTTGTCTGATATTTTCACGATTTCCGTGAACCTGGCTGGTATCCCGGCATTATCCATGCCGTGCGGATTCACCAAGAATAAGATGCCTATCGGGCTGCAGATTATGGCGAAGCATTTTGCCGAAGAAACGATCTTTAAAGTGGCATATGCCTATGAGCAGAATACTGCCTGGCATAAAGAGAAACCGAAACTATAATTTTTTCAATTCTGGTGCTGATCAGGGAACTGATCATTATTTTGAGCGAGCTTGTCGATTTCAGCCACAGCACGCTTGCAGACAACGAGGGTATCTGTTGATTGCTGGATGCCGAGCATGTCTGAGCCCAGGGGGCGAGTTGCGGAGGCACCGAGTTGTCAAAAGAACTTTGGCGCAGGATCCGCCAAGGGTGGATATGGAAATCGACACTGGAGCGAACAAATAATGACAGTTCGCTGATATACGGACTATAGTGGAGTTAATATGAAATTTGAAGTAGTGATCGGGCTGGAAGTGCATGCCCAGCTAAAAACCAAATCAAAAATATTCTGCGGCTGTTCCACGCAATTCGGAGCCGAGCCAAATACCCAGACGTGCCCAATATGCATCGGCATGCCCGGAGTATTGCCAGTCTTGAATAAGACAGCTATCGAATATATTATCAAGACCTCCCTGGCGCTCAATTGCCGGGTCAATCCTATGAGCAGGTTTGCCAGGAAGCAATATTTTTATCCTGACCTGCCGAAAAATTACCAGATCTCCCAGTATGAACAGCCAGTATCTGAACATGGCTACCTGGATGTCCAGGTTGACGGCAGCACTAAAAGACTGGGCATTACCCGTATCCACCTGGAAGAAGATGCCGGGAAACTCTTGCATGAGGTCGGTTCGCGGCAGATCGAGGGCAGTTATGTGGACCTGAACCGTACCGGCGTGCCGCTGATGGAGATCGTCTCTGAGCCAGATATGCGCTCTCCACAGGAAGCTTATGCGTATCTTACAGCATTGAAAAGCGTCTTAGAATATGTTGATGTCAGTGACTGCAATATGGAAGAAGGCAGTCTCCGCTGCGATGCTAATGTCAGTATCCGGCCAGTAGGGCAAAAAGAATTTGGCACAAAAGCTGAAGTCAAGAATATGAATTCATTCAAAGCAGTGCAGAAAGCGCTGGAATATGAGATCAACAGGCAGATCAAAGCCACGGAAGATGGTGAAAGGATAGTACAGGAAACCCGCTTGTGGGACGCGGACAAAGAAATGACTTTTTCTATGCGTTCTAAAGAAGAAGCTCACGATTACCGTTATTTTCCGGAGCCTGACCTGGTGCCGGTAACTGTGGATGATGCCTGGCTGGCAGAGATCAAGAAGACTTTACCTGAACTTTCAGCGCAGAAAAAAGAAAGATTTATTAAAGAATATAATTTGCCAGAATATGACGCCGGAGTACTGACCGCTAACCGGGCTGTTTCAGAGTATTTTGAAAATACGGTCAAGGGATATGCTAATCCAAAAGCTGCTTCTAACTGGATCATGGTAGAGTTAATGGCGCAATTGAATGCTGCCAATAAAACTATCATAGAATCAAAGATCACGCCTGCGCATTTGAGAGCCATGCTGGAATTGATTGATAAAGGCACGATTTCAGGCAAGATCGCTAAAACTGTATTTGAAGAAATGTTCGCCACTGGTAAAATGCCAGAAGTAGTGGTTAAAGAAAAAGGCCTGGTCCAGATCTCAGATGAAGGCGCGATCGCTAAAGTGATCGAAGAGGTATTAGCAGCCAATACTAAATCAGTGGAAGAATATAAGGCTGGTAAGACTGCGGCGATGAATTTTCTATTAGGTCAGGTAATGAAGAAGACCCAGGGGAAAGCCAACCCCGGAGTGGTGAATAAGATATTAAAGGAAAAACTGGGATAAAAAGATTTATCGGGTCCTGTCACAAATCCTCGCCACCCTAGTTACTTTTATAATAACGGTAACTATATAGATCAGGGAACTGGTCATTATTTTGAGCGAGCTTGTCGTGTTTCAGCCCAAAGCAGCTTGCAGACAACGAGGGTATCTCCTGGATTCTGGATGCCGAGCATGTTTGAGCCCAGGGGGCGAGTTGCGCAGGCACCGAGTTGTCAAATGACCTTTGGCGCAGGTCCGCGTGAGCGGACATGGAAACCGACACAGGAGCGAACAAATAGTGACAGTTCACTGATACACGGAACAGCGAGACAGCGAGGCTATACCTTAGAAAGGTAATTTTATGAAAAGATTTGATGTGAGATTGAAGAATGGTACGGCAGAGGGGTATGAAATACAGCTCCCTAATGCCAGTTTGGTCTTTGTGTTAGCTAAACAGGGTTATGTGATGTGCGGCTACCTGAATATGGCCACAGCAGATAAGATGGGCGATGTAGCAGCGTTAGTACGCGGCGTAAACAATGTAAATGAGCTTTTAAAAGCTAAAATACAGGAAGTCTCGGTTATCGCCAAACAGCTTGGGATCGAGCCTGGGATGTCTGGCGAAACCGCCCTGGAAAAAATGCTATAGGAGATGATGTGACAACGTTAGTAAAACCCATAACTGTAAAAGAAAAAGTGACCCTGAAAATAGAAAATCTTATCTTCGGCGGCGAGGCTTTGGCCCGTTACCGGGGATTTACTATTTTCCTGCCATATGGCTGTCCCGGCGATGAAGTAGAGGCCGAGGTCACGGAAGTTAAAAAAGACTATGCCCGCGCCAAGATCACTAAAATTATTACTCCATCACCTGACCGGATCAATCCTCCCTGTCCGTATTTTTATCGTTTGGAAGAACAGGTGGAAGACAAACTTTTTTGCGGCGGCTGCGATTGGCAGCATATTAAGTATGAGACCCAGCTGCAATTGAAGACTGCTATGGTTAAAGATGCATTGAAGTATATTGCCAGGTTTAAAGATCCTAATGTCCTGGATATAATACCGGCAGAGACCCCATTCAATTACCGTAACAAAATGCAGCTGAAAGTTGGCTTAAAGGAAAAAGAAGAAGGCAAGAAAACGATCACCTGTGGGTTTTACGCTAAAAATACCCACCATATTATTGATATCGAGAAATGCCAGATACAAACAGACATAGCTAATGAGATCCTGGCGCTGGCGCGGCAATTGCTTGGTGAATATGAATTGCCTGGTTATGATGAAGAGACCCATCGTGGCCTGGTGCGTCATATTATCGTGCGGGCCGGAGTGAACACTGACCAATACATGTTGATCTTCGTCACCAAAGAAAAAGATTTTCCCAACAAAGCCGAGATCGCGGCCAAAATAATGGAACGATTCCCGCAAGTGCTTAGCGTCATCCAGAATATCAATAAAGCTAAAACCAACGTGATACTCGGAGAGGATACGCTTATCATCGCCGGCAAGCTAAAGATCCAGGAGAAGATCAAGAATTTATTTTTTGATATCTCCCCGGTTTCTTTTTTCCAAACGAATACCAGACAGGCGGAAAAATTGTACGATACAGTATTAGCCTTTGCCGGGCTTTCCGGCCAGGAGCTGGTCCTGGATGTATACTGTGGCGCCGGCGCCATTGCTTTGTACCTGGCTCCCCAGGCGCAGAAGGTCATTGGCATTGAATCAGGGCAAAGCGCTGTAAAAGACGCTATGTTTAACGCTGATTGGAATAAGATCGAAAATGTGGAATTCCGTCTCGGTGAAGCTGACCTGGTCCTGTCCAGGCTGTATAAACAGCAGATAAAACCAGAAGTCATAGTCGTCGATCCGCCGCGCAAAGGCCTCACCCAAAAGGTAATAGACGCGATCATTAACCTGGCGCCCAAGAGAATCATATATGTTTCCTGCGAACCGTCTACCATGGCGCGTGATTTGCAGATCTTGCATAAGAAGCATTATAAGCTGGAAGTAGTGCAACCAGTGGACATGTTCCCGCAAACCGCGCATATTGAATGCGTCGCTAAAATTGTTAAAGTAAGCAAGACTGAGATAATCAAATCAACTGAGCAGACACCTAAGGAGGAAGAGATAGCATGAGTAAGCGTATTACTATTGATTACACAAATTGTATGGATACAGCTCTTAAGCTTAACGGGATCAGTAAAAATAAGCTAAAAAACTTGCAACCAGCGCTCTTGAAGGCCCAAAAAGAGGTTAATCGCAAGAAACAGGCAGGGCAGCTTGGTTTTATGGAGCTGCCGTACAAAGCCAGTGAGGCCAGGGAAATGAAAAAACTGGCTGCCAAACTAAAAAGCAAATTTGATAATTTTGTAGTTTTAGGCATAGGCGGATCAGCGCTCGGCAATATCTGCCTGCAAAATTCCATCAACCATCTTTATTATAATTTATTGCCAAAGGACCAACGCCGGGGTTTCCCGCGGATATTCGTGTTGGACAATGTAGATGCTGATATGGTTAAAGGATTAATGGATGTTATTGACGTGAAGAAAACGCTTTTTAACGTGATCACTAAAAGCGGAACTACCAGCGAAACTATGGCCCAATATTTTATCTTCCGCAAAGACCTGGAAAAACGCCTCGGCAAGAAATACAGCCAGAATATTATTGCTACGACTGATATCGACAAAGGGTACTTGCGGGAATTAGCGGATAAAGAAGGGTATACTACTCTGGTCGTGCCAAAAAATGTCGGCGGCCGGTTCTCGGTTTTGTCGCCAGTGGGATTGTTAAGCGCGGCTTTTGGCGGGATTGATATAGAACAGTTATTGGCTGGTGCGCGGCAGATGGATACTTTGTGCAAAACCGGGACGATGAGCAAAAATCCAGCCATGATCTATGCGGCGATCCAATACCTGATGTATAAAAAAGGCAAAACAATTTCAGTTATGATGCCCTATGCACAGCATTTAAAAGAATTTGCTGATTGGTATGCGCAATTATGGGCAGAATCATTAGGCAAGGCAGTTAATAATAAAGGGCAGCGGGTTAATGTCGGGCCAACCCCGGTCAAAACGCTGGGTGCTACTGACCAGCACTCACAGGTACAGTTATATGTAGAAGGACCATTTGATAAAGTGGTCACTATCCTGTCTGTTGAAAAACTGGCCGCAACCTTGACTATTCCTTCTTATAATGATCACTTCCTCGGTGGCCAGACCATGAACAAATTATTGCTCACCGAAGAAAAAGCCACAGCTATGGCCCTGGCGCAGAATAACCGGCCCAATTTGACCATTACCATGCCGGAGATCAATGA
>JAQUQP010000105.1 GCA_028716025.1 bacterium
TTCAGGAGCTGGCGGCTGGGCGTATGATTCCATGACTGGAAGAGTATGCGCTAACTACAAGTCCACTGATACCACGGCAGGTGATCCGTCAGATACGAGCTGGGGCGTAGAGTATAACCTCTGGTAAGATGTTCCTATGGACAGAGAGAGTGGGTGATGAACCTGCTCTCTCTGCCCAAAGCTAAAAGTGTATATCATAGGGAAAGGAGCGCAGCAAATATGCTAAGTAAACTGAGAAACCGGAAGGGCTTTACCCTGGTAGAACTGTTAATCGTTATCGTCATCTTAGGTATTTTGGCAGCTATCGTTATCGCCAGATTTGCCGGTGCTACCAAGGAAAGCAAAGAATCCAACTTGAAGGGAAACCTGCGTACCATCAGGTCCTCATTGGAGACTTTCAAAGCGAACTCCAAGAGTAACAGTTACCCGTCCAACCTGGATGATCTCTGGAAAGGGACAGCGGCTGATGTAGACAGCAAGACATTCTTGGAAAGAATACCCATTGACCCCTTCTACAGGTTAAACACGTATCAATTAGTGACTGCTAGCTTTAGTCCTAGTGACGTGGCAACTGATCGTGATGCTAAGATTTCAGGAGCTGGCGGCTGGGCGTATGATTCCATGACTGGAAGAGTATGCGCTAACTACAAGTCCACTGATACCACGGCAGGTGATCCGTCAGATACGAGCTGGGGCGTAGAGTATAACCTCTGGTAAAACAGCTCGCTGAACAGAATTAATAGAAAAGGGAGTAGAAAGCAATTTCTACTCCCTTTTTTTATTGCCTTATACTAATGGCTATGATATATTAGCTTCATGAAAGTAAATCGCAAAGACATCACGAGTTTGATGTTTTTTATAGTTATTTTTGGGCTATTTTTCCAGGCTAATATAATCGGACAAAAATTGTTTTGTTTTCGGGATATTGGCAGGTATTATTATCCATCCAGGTTTTTTGTTGTCGAGTCACTACAGCAGGGGAATTTCCCTTTTTGGAACCCATATATATTTTGCGGTTATCCTTCTTTTGCTTCCCTCCAGCAAGCTACCCTGTATCCGGTGAGCCTTCTCTACGCGCTTTTCCCTTTTTTCCAAGGTTTTAACTGGTTTTTCCTGGCTCATTTTTTAATTGCCGGGACAGGCCTATATCTTTTACTGCGCCGGCTTTCTCTAGGCCGGCTGGCTAGTTTGTGTGGTTCTATTTGCTTTACTTTTAGCGGTTATCTGGTCTCGATGCTGAATTTACTCACTACTCTTTCTGCCATAGTGTGGATACCTTTCTTATTTTTGTTCTTCTGGCGTTTTCTTGAAACCCGCCGTTTTTATTGGTTGGCCGCAGCCAGTCTGGTTATTTGTTTGCAGTTCCTATCCGGGCAACCGGAAATAGCTTTCCTTACTTTTATTATAGCTGTTATTTATACTGCTTATCACTTGGCCAGTAAAAAAGAGCGTGGAATTGTGCGTCTGGGGCTGGGAAGCCTATTAGTAATGGCTCTTTTAGCCCTAGGGATAGCCTGCGTCCAAATAGTTCCCTTTTTAGAGATAATTAGGAATTCAGTCAGGGAAGCGGCGTCTCCGATTCGTAATACGGTCTGGTCCTTTCATCCTTTAGAGATAATTAATTTTATTATTCCTTCTTTTTCCGGCGATTTGTTGGCTGGGTCCAGTTCCTGGTTCGGACAAGCCTGGATGCGCTCTGGTTATCTGGGTATCATTGTCATTGTGTGTGCCGCTTTCAGCCTGCGGGGCCGCCAGCGGGAGAAAATATTTTTCTGGCTCCTAGCGGTACTGGGATTATTGTTGTCCCTGGGACAATACTTGCCCGGGCTGGAAGTAAGTTATAAATATTTACCTGGATTCAATTTGATCCGGTACCCGATAAAATATATCCTTTTATTTTATTTTGGACTGTCTGTGCTAGTAGCTCTAGGAGTGGAAGAATATTTTAAAAATGATAGCTGGAAGCGAAGCCGGATCCTGCTGGTTATAGTATTAGTAGTGCTAGGCGCGGTCTATGTGCTCCTTTGGCAGTTACGGCCGCAGTTATTCTTAGCGCTAGAAAGGTCCTGGCTGGCCAACCTGGCTCCTTTGGAGAAAAAAATATTTTATAACAAAGTTCCCCAATTATTTTCCGATTGGTTTTGGATGATCGCCTCGCTGGGCGGATTAATCCTGATACTGTTCTTGCGGTCGGTAAAAATATTGGCGGAACCCGCGGCGAAGAAGATCTTCCTTGGCCTTTTCACAGTAAGTTTGCTCAGCGGCAATTATGGCACTGAACCAGTGGCAGAACAGTATTTTTATACGGTTCCCACCGCTAATGTGCAGTTCCTGCAAGAAAGAGCGGGGTATGAACGGGTCTACCTCACGCCCAAGAGCAGTAGTGCGGCGGTGAAAAACCTGACGGTCTATCCCCAAGTTAATTTCCGTGAAGATTTTTATAAAAGGCAAAAAGCGATCTTGCCAAATTTGCAGGCAGTCCATCATTTTTTTTCCATTGATGGTTATGAATCAATCAAGCTAAAGAATAATGAGCATATAATCAATCTGATCTCCTCGCGTCCGTTAACGCAGGTAGCTAAGTACCTGAACTTGTTAGGAGTAAAATATCTGCTGTCTTTTTATACGGTGGATTTGGCGCCGCTGGTTAAAGTGCGTGATGATTACATCATGTTTTTTGAAAACGGTAACGTACTGGACAGGATACAGTTTTTTGATCGGGTAGAATGCCTGAGCCAGCCGGCAGAGATAGACCGTCTGTTGGATCAAGCCAGCTTTGATCCAGCGACACGGCTTCTTCTTACCGGTCCTGTTGATTTTTGCCCGGTCACCTCATCTGAAAAAAAATCCGGGCAAGCCAGCGGCTTGATCCGGTCATATTCGGGTAACCGGGTCGAGATACAGGCTGACACTGCGCAAGACCGTTGGCTGTTATTAGCGGATACGTATTATCCGGGTTGGGAAGCGCGGGTCAATGGCCAGCCTGTGCCGATCTATCAGGCTGACTATATGCTTAGGGCGGTTAGGCTGCCAGCTGGTGCAAATCGGATAATTTTTTCTTTCCTGCCATCCTGGTTCTGGGCCGGTCTGGCCTGTACATTGGTCTTTCTTGTCAGCCTTAGTTTCTACACGTTATCTTTAACCAGAAGGTTTTTCCATGAATAAAAAAGACTTGGGGATATTGATCCTTCTGGCAGTCGTGCTGGTATTAGTGCGCTGGCCTTTTTTGGAAGTTCCATTGGAGCGTGACGAGGGCGAATATGCTTATTGTGCCTGGCAGATGCAGCAGGGGAATATGCCTTATCGCGATATTATGACTTTTGTGTCGCCTGGAATATTCTTCCTCTACAGTTTTTGTTTTGCTATTATAGGAGAGACAGTAAAAGATATAAGGCTCTTTACCATGTTGTTTTTGGTTATAACCCTGGCCGTGTTCTATTATCTGTCCCGGCGGCTATTGGGGATAGCGGCGGCGATAGCAGCTTCATTGGCTTTTATTTTCCTGATCGTAGATCCGGGCTTGTTAGCGTGTATGAGTAACCGGGAAACTTTCATGCTGCTGCCAATATTGCTTAGTTTTTTATGCTTGGAATTAGGATTGTCTACCGGCCGCCGGCGGTGGTTCGTGATCGTAGGATTGCTCAATGCTCTGGCTTTCATGTTAAAGCAAACCGCTATTTTTAATATATTATTTACCTTGGCCGTATATGGATGGCATTATTATCAGAAAAAAGAATATCGCCTTTTTTGGCAAAGCTTGGGATTCAGCGTTGTCGGTTTTGCCTGCGGGCTCAGCCTTTTTGTTTTTTATTTTTATAGCCATCAGGCCCTGTGGGATTTTTATTACTGGGTGTTCGTACATCCCCGGGTAATGAGCGCTCAGTTACGCTGGGGAGGGGGAAAGAATTTCGCTGAGTTATGGTGGTTAATAAAAAACATTTCCATTGATACCCTGATCCCGGTCATAAAAAAACAATTTGTCTTGATTCTGTTGGCGGTAAGCGGTGTAATAGTCATTATTTACCAAAAACAAAAAAAGTATTATTATCTTGTATTATGGCTTTTTTTTATGTTGTTCGGTGTGACTACAGGCTGGCGATTGCGCCGTCACTATTTACAATTACTGACCGTGCCCACGGCTTTGCTCTGTGGTTGTCTGGCGGTTTACGGGCAAGAGTGGTTAAAAGCCCGCTGGCCGGGGAAATTCAAAATTATATATTTCAGCGGTTTATATGCCATGCTTTGCATTCCTTTCTTTCCCCTGGTTTGGCAATATGGTCCTTTGACTCCGGAAGAGATATCAAAAAAATTATACGGGACGCAGGTTTTTAGCGCAGCTGATACCATTAGCCAATATGTGACTCGTCAAACTGCTCCTGACGACCCGCTTTACATTCTGGGCAGCGAGCAGGAGATCTATTTTTACAGTAAAAGAAAATGCGCGAATGAACATATTACGGCTTATACCTTAACTTATAATTTCGGTGACCCGCGATCCAGGCAGAAGGCAGTAGCCTCATCTTTGTGGCGGCAACTACCACCGGTAATGATAAAAATAAACCAGTCTGTTTCCTTGTATGATATGCCGGCGGTTACACCGGAGAATCTGATCTTTACAGAGTTCTTTAACCTGGTCCAGCGGTCATATACGCTGGATGGCGTGGTATATATAAAAACAGACCGCAATATTTTTATTTTTGGCCATAAAAAGATCCAGGAAATTACCGGACCCTCAGCCAATTTGGCAGAAGAGCTTAAAAAATTAGAGTCCCGCTTGCGCTCGACGCCTGATGTGCTTATTTTCAAGAAGAATCCAGAGACAGGACATTAGTTAATATGCCGACTAAAAAAGAATGGTTAATTATTATTTTGCTAATGATCGCCCTGGTACTGGTCAGAGCCCCATTCCTAAAAGTGTCCATGGAGCGTGATGAGGGAGAATATGCCTATTGCGCTTGGCAAATGGGCCAGGGAACGATGCCATATCGCGATATAATGACCGGCGTTTCACCGGGTGTATTCTTTATGTATCGGATCGCTTTCTTCCTCTTCGGCTATAGCCTTATGGGCATAAGATTATTTACTTTGTTCTATATTATCTTGCTATTAGGGGTATTTTATTATCTGGCCCGGCAATTGTTAGGACGCCAATGGGCCTGGCTCGCAGGAGTGATATTTATATTTCTCAGTACTGATCCCGGTATTTTAGCCAATATGAGCCAAAGGGAAATATTTGCTTTATTGCCCCTTATGATCAGTTTTATCTTATTGCGCCGGGAATTGGCACAATCGCGGTGGTATTTTTCCCTGGGTAATGGTTTAGCCATTGCTTTTACTTTCATTATTAAGCAAACAACTATATTTTATTTATTTTTTGTCTTGGGGGTATTATCCTGGCACTATTTAAATAATAAAGACGGCAAGTTATTTCTCAGAAGATTGTTTTGGCTGGCTGCGGGTTTCGGAGGCGGGATCGGGCTGGTTGTATATTACTTTGCCGCCAAGCAGGTTCTCCCTGATTTCTGGTACTGGAATTTTACCTTTCCCAAGATACTTAACCAAGCCATTGCTGCGGCTTATGCTACTCCGGCGCGTATGTTCGCTTCTTTCTGGTATAAAGTAGGGCATAATTTTAAGAATATATTTTTCAGCCAGTTCCCACTGGGATTATTACTCCTGTTTTCTCTCTCGATAGCGATATATAAACGTACTAAAGAAGTGGCTATTTATTGGGCCTGGTTCTTTCTCTTATTGCTGTCAACGGCCAGCGGTTGGCAGTTCCGTGAACAATACTTCCAGTTAATCATAGTGCCGCAATCATTGCTGATCGCCTGGAGCATACGGTATACATACCACCTGCTGACACGATTTGGCCGGACGATCATTACTATGTATAGCGTACTGTTCATGCTGCTGGTTTTGTATCCCTTTGCCCATATGATGAAGCAGTTTTATTTTATCAGCCCGGCAATGATCTCCAAGAAACTATATGGCCCCCAGGTATTCCCTATGGCCCAGTCTATCGGTGAGTATATAGCCAGCCAAACTTCTCCCGTGGATAAAATATTTGTTTTAGGGACCGAACAGGAAATTTATTTTTACAGCCAGAGGGCTTGCTCCAGCCCCCATATCACTGCCTATACGCTAACCTATTCTTATGGCCAACCGCTGGACAGGCAAAGGGAAGTGGTACGGTCATTATGGCGGGACTTGCCGCCATATATCGTTAAGATCAATATTGCCAGCTCAATGTTCGACCGACCGGCAATTATTAAGGATAATATAATATTTGAAGAGGTTTACAAACTGGTACAGGAGAAATATGTTCTGGACGGGTTTGGTTATGTATTCTTAGATCAAGACCAACTGGTTCTGGGCAGGGAGGTCAAGAACTATATACCAATTGCCGGGACCTTGGACGAACAATTAGCTTGCCTGACCGGATCATTCAAAGGAAATAATCCATCAGTGCTAATTTTCCGTTTGAAAGGCAGAAGAGTCCATAAGTCATGAGACCAGTCCTTAAGCGACAAGACCTGTTTTGCATCGGGACGTTGTTGTTATTTTGCGGTATAGCGTTTTCCCGGCTCTTATGCACCGGAGTTACTTTATATGCGCGG
>JAQUQP010000106.1 GCA_028716025.1 bacterium
ACCAGCAATGTTTTAATTTCTCCGAGGTTCAATTTGAATTATTCTGGGAAACATTCACCCGGCAGGGGAAATGGGAAAAGATCAAACTAATGCCGGGAGTGAAACAGTTCTTAAAGAAAGTTAAAGGGAAAGATATTACCGTTATCACGGCCCGTCCTCCGGAGCTAAAGCAACAAACTGTCCGCTGGCTGAAAATTAACAAGATCCCCTATCATAAGCTGATCTTTATGTCCAGGGAATCAAAGCATCACGATGTACTTCTGCATAACCTGAAATTTGATTATTTTGTTGAAGACAGGTTTGAATTTAGTAAAGACCTGGCTGACCTGGGAATCAAAGTATTATTGCTGAATTATCCCTGGAACCTGGAATTTGGAGAGTATCCGGGAATTACGCGAGTGAACAACTGGACTAAGATCAGTAAAATTATCCTGAAATAACAGATCAATAAATATAATTAAGTAAGACTGGGTGATTATGCCTGGCCTTATTTTTTTAATTAAAGGAGATGTATGAGAAAAATTATGTTAGTTATAGCCTTAAGTATGTTGAGCATAAAATTGTCAGCTGCCACGCCGGGAGACGTGGTTATTAACGAGATCATGTGGATGGGCACGGTAACCTCAAGTAGTGACGAATGGATCGAATTGTTTAATACAACAGACCAGGATATTGACCTGACTAACTGGACCCTGAAAAGTGCTGATGGTACGCCGCAGATTGTTTTGATCAGTACCATTACGGCCCATGGATACTATTTATTAGAACGCACTGACGATACAACAGTCAATGATATTAACGCGGATAAAATATACAGCGGGGCACTAAGCGATACCGGTGAAAGCCTGGTCTTAGCAGATAATTATGACCTGGCCATAGATTCTGTCCCTTGCAGCGGCGGGTGGTTTGCCGGCGCAAAGGCTCCTAATTATTCAATGGAACGGATAAATCCAGCCGAAGGCGGCTGGCTTAAAGCAAACTGGGGTACCGCTCTGGTTGTTTCTCCTAAAGCGCAGAACAGCCTTTATTATGATGGCACAGCAGGGGATGATACTGATCCTGGTACCCCAACTGCGGATTACCAGGTCAGGATCACGGAAGTGGCTTTTACTGCTGTTACTGATTGGGTAGAATTATATAATTATGGAGTTGTTGCCACTGATATATCTGGCTTGATGTTGACTGACCTGGATGGCGTAGATTCCAGATTAGCAGATGTAAAAACTACCCTGGCGCCTGGTAAATATGCAGTTGTCTACTGGGATGAGGCTGGGGTAGATGAAACAGATGAAATAGGGGATTTAAATGGTAACGGAGTCATAGATCTGTATATAGCTGATACCGGGTTGTCTTCAACTGATGATGAGGTCGCTTTAATGAGCGCGGCCAGTGGCGGACAATATATCGATGCAGTATGCTGGAGTAATGGTACCGGGGAATTTGCCAGCAGTGAGGATAAAGATATAAAATTATTGGCTGATAATGGACAATGGATCATCGCCAATGATACAGTCACTAAAAGTGATTGTTGGATTGATTCCAGTAAAATCAAAAGCGATCAGTCAATTGGGCGGTTAGCCGCAACTATTGCGGACAATAACACAAAAAATGACTGGTTCCTGTTTAAACTGCCTACCCCAGGCCAAAATAATCCCAGCCTGGTGCCGCCCCTGGTTACCGTGACTTTTGATCCTGCGCCGCCTTTTAAGGAAGGACAGGTTAAGATCATGCTGCAGATCGAAACCTTGAATTCTATTATTGAGACTCCGCAGGCGGTCTTTTGTGAAGGGACCGGAGATCCCCGGGACATTATCTTGAGCGGAGCTGATAAGACCTGGCAAGGAATCATGGAAATTTCCCAGGTTGAGAGCGAAAGAGACATAATCTTGAAATATAAGGTCACTGACAGTGCTAAGAACTGTTCCGAACAAGAAGTGACGTATCTTGGCCTGGCCTATGTACCGCCTGAATACGGGGAAAAGATGTATTGTTATCCCAATCCGTGGGACATTAAGTCCGGACTAAACCTGAAATTTTCCGCCTTGGGAGAAGTAGAAAGCTTGATCAAGATATTTACCTTAAATGGCGAACAGGTTAAGGTTTTAAACGGCCA
Organism: bacterium; assembly: GCA_028716025.1. The sequence goes on from JAQUQP010000106.1 coordinate 2,114, forward strand.
GGGTGAAATCTACTGGGATGGTACCAATGAAAACGGGGAAAAAGTGGCTGCTGGTATCTATGTTTATTATATGGAAAATACCCAATTTGTAAAAAAAGGTAAAATCGCTCTACTAAAGTAGAAATAGCTTGATTGGCAGGAGCTATTTTTGATATAATTAGCCCATCGAAACTATCACCAAAGGGATACACTATGAAAAATGATCAAAGATCTTATAGCCGGATACCATCTTTGAAGCACATAGACGGCATTATGTACCTGGAGAATAAGCCTGAAGAGCCTATTATTATACAGATCAAAGATCTTAGCCCCGGGGGCGTTCTTTGTGAAAGCAAAACCGAGGTCCAACCCGATACAATCGTTCATCTGGAGATAACTTTTCCGTCAATGACCAATGACGAGCCTGGCAAGGTAACCGGTAAAATAGTGCGTTGTAGCAAAAACGAGCGCAGCAAGAGATTTGAAATTGCCATAGCGTATATACGAAAGAAATAGCATCAAGTAAAACTACTTAATTGCGGAGACTGACAACTGCGATTACAGTGATTTATTAGCGCTTATTAATCATTGTAATCTTTTTTAATCACTATTATGGTCTAATTTTGGCTGGCTGGAGGCAGAGGGATGAAAGCATTAATAATGGCAGGTGGGCTAGGGACACGCCTGAGACCATTGACCATTAATTTGCCCAAACCAATGGTCCCGGTTGTCAATAAGCCCATGATCGGGCATATCGTTGACCTGCTAAAAAAGCATGGTATAAAAGAAATGACCTCGATCCTGTATTTCCAGCCAGAAATAATAAAAAATTATTTTGGTGATGGCAGCGAATTTGGCATTCAAATGGATTATGTAGACGCGGTAGAGGATTTCGGTACCGCTGGCAGTATTAAGAACGCTGAAAAAAATGTTAATGAAACTTTTATCGTTATTAGCGGTGATGTGCTGACTGATTTTGACCTAAGCAGCGCCTTGCAGTTCCATCGCGAGAAAAAAGCTTTAGCCACTATGGTCCTGACCAGGGTAGCTAATCCCTTGGCGTATGGCGTGGTGATCACTGACAAGGACGGCCGGATCGAGCGGTTCCTGGAAAAACCAGTCTGGGGTGAGGTATTCAGCGATACAGTTAATACAGGTGTCTATATCCTGGAGCCGAAAATATTCGAATTTATTCCGGCAAAGAAAGAATTTGATTTCAGCCGTAACCTGTTCCCCCAGTTACTGGAAAGCAAACAACCGCTTTACGGTTATATTGCCGATGGGTATTGGAAAGATATCGGTGACCTGGCAGAATACAGGTTTGCTCATTATGATATCCTGACCGGAAAAGTGAAAGTAGTCATTCCCGGTAATAAACTGAATACTATTGGCCGTGATATCTGGGTCGGGGAAGACAGTGAAATAGACAAACAGGCCGAGCTGAATGGCGGCGTAGTGATCGGTAAAAACTGTGTCATTAAAGCGAATACCAAGATCTCGAATTCGGTTATCGGCGATAACACCCAGGTAGAAGAGGGTGCTAAGATCCATAATTCTATTATTTGGGAAAACACCCGTATCGGCCGGCAGGCAGAACTTAAAGATAATATAATTTGCCAAGGCGTGGATATCCGGGCCAAGGCTTTTATCCAGGATGGCGCGGTGATCGCCGACGAATGCGTGATCGGGGAAGAAGCGCGCATCAAAGATAATGTTAAATTATGGCCGCATAAAGTAGTGGAAGATGGGTCTACTCTTTCTACCAGCCTGGTCTGGGGAGAGAAATGGTCAAAAACCCTGTTTGGGGCCTACGGGATCTCTGGCTTGGCAAATATTGAAATGACTCCTGAATTTGTAGCTAAGGTCGGTGCTGCCTACGGTGCCTTCCTGGGCAAAGGCTCTACGGTTATGACCAGCCGTGATTCGCATAAATCCAGCCGGATGATCAACCGGGCCTTTATTTGCGGCTTGCTTTCCAGCGGCGTGAACGTGAAGGATCTCAGGAATATACCAACCCCTTTATTGCGATACAACCTGGGGAAAGAAGGAGAAAAAGGAGCTATTCATGTCCGGAAGTCTCCCTACGATCCTCAAGTTATTGATATTAAGTTTTTTGATGTGGGAGGCGTTGATCTTTCATTTACTAAGGAAAAATCCATTGAACAGCTATTTTTCCGTGAGGACTTTCGTCGCGCTAAGGTAGAAGATACCGGTGAATTAACTTTCCCTGGCCGTATTATTGAAGATTATAAAGAAGGTTTTTTAAATGCCATTGATCATAAAGCCATCAGTCAGGCCCGCTTGCGGGTAGTGATCGATTATGCTTTCGGCGATGGGGCTACGCTCTTCCCGTCGATCCTGGGAGAACTAGGTTGTGAAGTCATTTCTTTGAATGCTAACATTAACCCGGCCAAATTTACCAAGAGTGAAAACGAATTTCACCAGGCCTGGAAAAAATTAGCCGACATTACCGTGGCCTTAAAAGCAGATATAGGTTTTATGCTGGATACCGGCGGGGAGAAACTGTTCCTGGTGGATGAAAAGGGACAGGTCCTGACAGATGATAAAGCCCTGGCCCTGGTCGCTACCCTGATCATGCGAGAGAAGAAAGGTGCCAGTATCGGTATCCCGGTGACTGCCAGCCGGGTAATCGAAGAAATGGCTAAAAAATACCAGGCTACGATCATCCGTACTAAAACTACGCCCCGCTCCATTATGGAGCAAGCGCTGCGAAAAGAACAAGATTTGCTGGGTGATAATCTTGGCGGTTTTATTTTCCCGGATTTCATGGGAGCTTTTGACGCTATGTTTTCCATGGCCAAGATACTGGAGTTGATCGCCAGGCAGAATGTGCGCTTGAACCAGCTGAATGAAGAATTGCCCAAGGTCCATCTCCGCAAAGAACGTGTTCCCTGTACCTGGGCCGCCAAAGGGACGGTCATGCGCAACTTGGTACAGAGAGCTAAAGACGATGGGGAAATATTCGAACTCATCGACGGGATCAAGATCTATAATAAAGACTACTGGGTATTACTGATCCCTGACCCGGACAAGCCTTTTTTCAATATCTATGTGGAATCTGAATCCAGTAATAAATTACTGGAAGTCATTAACAAGTATAAGAAAAGGGTCCAGGAGAGCCAAGGATAAATACAGCTGAATGCTAGATGCTGGAAGCTAAATGTTAAGTGTAGAGATATAGAGGTGTAAAGAATGGAAATAAAATTTGGGACAAGCGGTTGGCGTGGCATTATCAGCGACGAATTTACCTTTGAAAATGTGGAAATCGTCACTCAGGCTATTTGCGACTACATAAAACAGACTTCAGACACTAGACACCAGAGACAAGTTATTGTTGGATATGATACCAGGTTTTTTAGTGAAAAGTTCGCGGAAGTGACTGCCGCTGTTATAGCGGGGAATGGATTGCAAGCGTTATTATCTAAACGCGATGTGCCGACCCCGACCATAGCCTTTGAGATCCTTCGCCGCAAAGCCGCGGGAGGCATAAATTTTACCGCCAGTCATAATCCAGCCCAGTACAATGGCATCAAATTCTCTCCTGCCTGGGGCGGGCCGGCTTTACCTGAAACCACCAGTATTATTGAGGAAAACTGTAAAAAATATCTGCAACAGCCGCACCTGGTTAAAAAAACAGATTTTGACGAGGCGCTTAAAGAACGCCGTATACTTATGATCGATCCGCGGCCGCTGTATTTAAAAAGATTAAGAAGTATTATTGATCTACCGGCGATCAGGAAGGCCCGCTTGAAAATAGCGGTTGATGTCCTCTATGGGACAGGCCGGGAATACCTGGATGAGCTGTTAACAGAGGCTGGCGTTAAAATGCATCTTTTGCATAACTGGCGCGATGTTCTTTTCGGCGGGAGGCCGCCGGAACCTTCGTATGAGAATATACCGGAACTGGTGAAGATAGTTAAAAAAGAAAAGTGCCATCTGGGGCTGGGAACTGACGGTGATGCTGACCGTTTTGGCATTATTGATGAAAAGGGTAATTATATCCAACCAGGCCATGTGATCGCTTTGTTGCTGGATCATTTGCAGAAAACCAGGAAGTGGCAGGGAGTAGTGGCCAGGTCAGTAATGACCACTAATTTCATCGATGCGGTAGCGCGGAAACACGGGGTAACAGTGCGTGAAACTCCGGTTGGCTTTAAATATATTGGTGATATCCTGGTCAAGGAAAGCTTGATCATCGGCGGGGAAGAAAGCGGCGGCTTGACTATCCATGGACATGTCCCGGAAAAAGACGGGATCCTGGCTTGTTTACTAGTGGCGGAAATGGTCGCCTGCCGTAAAAAACCTTTGAGCCGGATACTGGCTGACCTATACAAGGAAGTTGGCGTGTTTATTTTTGAACGGGCTAATTTTCATGTAACTACGGAGAGCATGGCAGAATTAAAGCAGACCCTGAAGAAAAATCCCCCGGAAAGTATAGCCGGGATCAAAGTCAAAAAAATCGTTACTTTAGACGGATTTAAGTTTATAC
>JAQUQP010000107.1 GCA_028716025.1 bacterium
CATCCTTTTTTTGAGGGCATAGCGCCTCCCTATTAAAGCTACTAATATATTTTTTAGTATATCATATCTAGCGTCCGCTAAGCAATCCTTTTCGAGTAGTAAAAACTGATGAACGCATTAGCAAGAACCAAAGCTCCCAAGCCATAGCAAGCGCCAAATACGCCCCATAAAGGGATCAACATCAAGTTCACAATGACTGTACCCAAACAAGCTCCCAGCAGATCCATGGCATAAAAGAGCCCCGGCCGGCGCTTGATCAAACAGCATAAGGGAAAGATCGTTCCCACCCAAATCCCATCTAGGAAAGTAAGGATCAAAATAAAAAAAATGATCGCGGGTGTCCAGGAAACCCTTCCCAGTATAGCCAGTAGCAGCGGTAAAGACAGGATGAACAACCCAAAACCGGTGATAATCTTCACTAATAGTGAAAAACAAAGGCCAGGTTGTAAATCAGGACGCGTACCAATTCTTGATCCCCAAACCAGGCCAAGCATAAAACATGCTATCACTATCCCCAATAGATGGTACACATATCCTACCAGAATCTGGCAGGATAGGATCAGGACCAATTCAACCGCCATACCCGCAAATCCAGCCATAAAAGCCTGTGCCGGCAAGAGCCTAAAGGGATTTCTCCTAATAAACAGCCACCCGGATACGATCAAGACACCATAGATCACCAGCCAATGCCACCATTTCCATTGCATGACCGCCCATAACATCTTTGGCCAGGAGGACTGGAACTGTTTCCCCCATAAAATAATATTATGATAATAGCTGATTGGCGCAAAATCACGGTTTAGTTTCCCGGCCGGGTAATTTTCCAGCGCATCCAAGGTAAATCCTAATCTTTCCGTGGTTAATTGATAGGGAATGGTAACGTTAAAATATTCGGCGTCAATTTCCCGTTCTCGCAGTCGTTCTCTTAACACCGGCGCAGCATCGCTAAGATAAGAATCACTAGGTGAGGCCAGCAAGTACATCGTTTCCCCTGGGACAACGATCACTTTGGTAAAAACACTTTTCAAGGTCCAGTAGAGACAGCCGTTATAATTGCGCAGTTCCTGGCTCAAGTAATTTTCATTGGAATCAATGCCCAGTATCACGACGCCGGCTCGGGTAAGTTTCTGCTGGATATCCTGGAAAAATTCCCGGGTATAGAAACGATTTCCCTCGGTACTCAGCGGGCTCCCATTGTTTACGATAATAGCATCAAATTTCCCAACACTATTATCGCGCAGGAACACGCGGCCATCGGTATTGAGCAACATCACCCGGAAATCATACAGGGCTTGCCGGTCTTCAACCGTAATATTGTTCTTAGCCAGGCTAACCAGAACATCATCCATTTCAACATAATATACTTCCGCTACCGGATATTTAAGGATCTCTTTGAGCAGGCTGTTAAATCCTCCGCCTAAAACCAGTATCCGCCTAGGTTGCGGAGTTTCCAGCAGGGCCAGGTTGGCAAGCATCTGGCTGCCAGGCCTATCCGGATTGGAATAACTCAATAAACCGTTAATATAAAAATTACGCAGATCCTCTTCGCTGGTAACCGCGTAATAGGCATAGCGCGAAATAGCTGTATCTCGTAATAATTCCCTGGACCAGTTCAGTCGCTGGGTACGTTGCTCCAGTAATGTGGTCTGGCCGCTAAAAAGTATTCCTAGGGACAGGATCAAACTAATTATAATCACATTAAGAAGCCAAGGATTTTTATTTTCACCCGCAAACTGCCATAGTAAAAACAACATCACCAAGTTAACACTGATCACCGTAAAAAAAATAAAAAAGGAATTTTGGGAATAGGACAGCCAAAAACTTAGAATCAATCCTCCAACCAGACTGCCAAGCACATCAGAGCGATAGACTATGGATACGGAAGGTAAGATACGACAGGCTAAAGAAAATTGCCACCCAACCAAAAAAGCCAGCGGGGCAGTGACCAAAAGCGCGCTCCCCAGTAAGGGAGTAAAACCAATGAGCTGTCCTTGAGGTATTTGCAGGAGTAAGCGTAACGCCCGGATAAATACTATGGTGAAGAGCAGGATCAACAGTACCAGACTTTGACCGCTAAGATATAAACTCGCGTTTTGGGAAATACGTTGGGAAAATCGGCCGGAAAGATAGCTGCCGCAGGCTACCCAGAACAGCCAACCGGCAAAAATAAAACCCAGGGAAAAAACATTGCTGCTGAACACATTCACCATTTCCCGGACTAAAATTGTCTGGGCAACGAGAGCGGTAAAACCAGCAGCAAACAGATTAAGATACCAGATCATTATTTCTGTTCTTTCAGTAACATCTTTCTGATAGCCTGTCCAAAAGCGACAGCCGAGGCCGGACCATTGGCAGTGACTAGTCGGCCATCAATTTCAACTTCTTTGCCAGTATAGTAGGCTCTGTTTTTTTCGATCATTTCCGCTTCAGCCGGGAAGCTGGTCACTTTTTTCCCGGCGATCACGCCAGCCTGAGCCAGTATGCCGGTGGCGCTGCAAATAGAAGCCAGTATTTTTTTTTGCCCTACGGCGCTCCGGGCTAAAGCGTGCGCCGCCGGATCATTAAAATAATTCCTGGAACCGCTGCCGCCAATGAAAATTATGGCGTCATACTCTTCAGCCCGGCTATCGCGCAATAAAATATCAGGCTTAACCATGGCGCCAAGTTTACCGGTTGCCGGTTCGAGGCTGCTGGACGCGGTGACCACTTTAATCCCCGCAGACTCTAATATTTCTTTAGGCTGTAAATATTCTTCATCACGGAACATTTCGTGAGCTATGACCATCAATACTTTTTTAGCAGTCTTTAGAGGCATAGGATCCCTCTTTAAGCACCAAACTTATTAAGTTTCAAGGCATTGGCCAGCATCAGCTGCATCGCGTCACAAGCCGGGAAGCGGCCGATGATCCCGCAGGCACATTCGTTTTCAGTAAAAGCTTTCAAATTATCTTTTCTTTCCCAGGCTGAGCACAGGATGAACGGATTAGGATGCCAGGAATGCCCTTTCATTACTGCCGGAGTAGAATGATCCCCGGTCACGGCGATCACCGCCGGCTTTAAGGCCAGCAATTGGGGCAGGTTCTGGTCCAATTCTTCAATGATATGGACTTTATTCTCAAAATTCCCGTCTTCGCCATAGGAATCTGTTTTTTTGATATGCACGTAGAAAAAGTCGTAATTATCCCATTGTTCCTTAAGGATCTTGAATTCTGAGGCAATCGTATCTCCGGCCGGCAGGATCTTCATGCCTACCAGGCTGGCTAATCCCTTGTACATAGGATATGTGGCGATACAAGCCGGGGTCAGTTTAAAGAGCTCTGTCATGGAAGGGATATGCGGCACTTTAGCGATCCCGCGCAACAGGACGGTATTAGCCGGATGATGGCTTTTTAAAATAATGTTCGCTTCCTTGATAAATTTATTGACGATATCACTGGCTTTCTTGCTTTCCGGCGACGGGGCTTCAGTGAACTTTATTTTTAATCCTTCTTTCTGGGGATCAGCGTCAGTCAAAGGCCCCTGCAACCCATCACCACGGAAAACGATCACGAACCGGTGTTCTTTGCCTGGTTTGATGAATACTTCAACATCATCGATCTTTTTAATTTTACTTTGCAGTTCGGCGCAGATCACTTCATTCTTGGCCGTAGGTATGCGTCCCGCCCTCCGGTCAGTGATCACCTGGTCATCATTCATCGTCGCGAAATTTCCCCGGGCTGCCAGGTCACGGTTGGTCAGTTCAAAACCGATCCCCGCTGCTTCCAGCACACCGCGACCAATATCAAATTTTAAGGGATCGTAACCAAAGATCGCCAGATGCGAAGGCCCGCTACCCGGGGTGATCCCTGGATTGATCGGATCAGTCAAGCCGCCGATCGAGTTTTGGGCTAAGGCGTCTAAATTTGGCTTATGCGCGGTTTCTAATTCGGTTTTACCGTTAAGCGGCAAACCGCCCACCCCGTCCATGATCAATAATACTATTTTTGAATTGGTTTTTACAGCCAGGGACTGCATCACTTTTTCTGGGATCATTGTTCGGTAAATCCTCCTCTTAAAAAAAATAATCAGGGATAAAATTCTCACCCTGACTGACCTGCTTTTTGCTCGTTTATTGTTAAATGCCCTGCGGGCGTTTATTCCAGCGTCTTGACTTTCTGGATGAGGGAGAGCATTTCGTCTTCCTGTTTCTGGTTGCCAGCGCCTTTAAATCTTTCTTTCAAATAAGCCAGCGCCGTTTCCTTGTACACGCAGGGTAAGGTTTTAAAAGCGGCTATTTTCCATAATCCGCGTTCTTTCACCAGATTAAACTCTACCAGGAACGGCATGTCTTCCACATATACATCAGCTTTATCTACATTTAAGGTAGCCATATAATCATAGATAACATACACGGTGGCTGTATCGCCTTTTTCAATGGTCTGTTGGATCTTATAATCACGGATCAGGTAAATATAGTTCCATCCCAGTTCAGGAGGACTGTTAACGGAATAATATCGGGAGGTCAACTCAGCTGTATCTGAGGTTAACCTGGAACCGTACGCGTCTGCCTTGCAATACTCATACACGACCAGGTCCGGCTTAGAGGGATATCCTGAGATCGACAATACCTGCCGATTTGAACTAGTTGTAGTACTTGTAGTAGCACCACAAGAACATAAAACCAATGTAGCCATTATGATCAATAATATTTTTGTCATCTCTTTACTCCTAGGTTCATTTAAGCATAAAGCCAAAATTATTTCAAGTAAAAAATATAGCTATTTATTTTTAACGGCTTGCTGATACTCTTTTAGAGCATCCGGAAACGGCTGTAATACTCTTTCCAGAACATGATGAACCAAAGAAATACACAGCCCGTAATTAGTAATAAGCACGCCTTGCGCCTGGGCCTGTTGTATCCGGGAAAGCATCTGCCGTTTGTTGATCATGCAGCCACCGCAATGGATGATTATTTTATAATCTTTTAAGTCTTCAGGATAATCATAGCCAGAGGTCACGGTTATATCTAGGGCTCCGCCGACGTATTTTTTCAGCCAGCGCGGCATTTTGACCCGGCCGATATCATCTTCTATCGGGTGATGACTGCACGCTTCCGCGATCAGGATCTTATCACCGGGTTTTAAATCTTGCAGCACGGCTGTACCGCGCGCCGCTACCGCCAGGTCCCCGCGGTACCGGGAAAAAAGAATGGAAAAAGTAGTGCACGGGACCTTAGCCGGAGTAGCGGCCACCATTTTATCCACTACCTGTGAGTCACAGATCACGAGATCAGGTTTTTTTCTTAACGCTTTAAGAAAATGAGCGTATTCTGTTTCTTTGACCACCAGGGAGCCAGCGCTATGATCCAGCGCATCACGAATAACCTGGACCTGCGGCAAGATGATCCTGCCCTTGGGGGCCTCTTTGTCGATAGGTACGATCAAAACAGCCATACCGCCGGCCGGCACCAGGTCGCCGATCAGGGCCTGTGGTTTAAGAAAATCATCCGGAGCGGCTGCCAGCAGGTATTGCTTTAACTGGTTCGTCACAGTATCTCTTTGTTTCGGATCAATGCTGGAAGATAAAATATGATATTTGGCTTTAGTCTTTACCAGGGCTAAAAAACCAGGATCAGGCGGATTAAGATCAACTTTATTGATGACAATGATCAGCGGCAATTTCCGGGCCAGGGCTATAGCATAGATCTTTTCTTCATAATCACTCCAAGTCCCTGCTTCCACGATCAACACGAGCACATCAGCCCGGTCAAAGATCTTTTTTGTTTTCTGGATACGCCGCGCTCCCAGGGCAGAAGTATCATCCAATCCGGCTGTGTCTAAAAATACCACCGGCCCCACCGGCAGCAATTCCATGGGCTTTTCCACTACATCAGTAGTAGTCCCGGGGATAGGCGAAGTAATGGCCACATCCTGCCCGGCAACCAGGTTAAGAAAACTGGATTTGCCCACATTCATCCGGCCGAACAAACCGATATGCAAGCGTAGTGATTTGGGAGTTTTAAGCATTTTTTCTTATCTTTATTTTAAATTTTCAGCGATCGCTTTCAGCAAGACATCCGGCTTGATCGGTTTTTCCAGTACAGTTTTTACCGGGAGCCAGTCTTGGTCAGGTTCAAAACCAAAAGGCAGGTTCATTTCCTTGCGCACACCTGAAACGATAATAACCGGGACATTTTTTGTCTTATTTTCCTGCTTCAGACTACGCGCAAGATCAAAACCTTCTGACTTATGGGTCATCATTACGTCTAACAGGATAATATCAGGCACCTGGCTTTTAGCTTTTTCAAATCCCTGCTCTCCGTTCTCAGCTGTAATTACCTCAAAGCCCTTGGCTTCCAGCAACGTGGTAGTTGCTTCGCGATATTCCGCGTCGTCATCGATGATGAGCACTTTCTTAGCCATTTTTTCCCTCCCTATCTTTTTATTAAAGTATGCCCGTAAGAATAATCCAGGTGCCGCTTTATGTTTGCCGCCAAACGGGCCAGGCACGGCACACAAGAGCCGACTGCCTCATTCACGCATCTTTTACCCGGATACAGTTCATAGTACCGCCGGTATGGTTGCGGTGTGAAGTTAGGC
>JAQUQP010000108.1 GCA_028716025.1 bacterium
AAAATAATCTAATTATCTTTGTTTTCATCATCCTAACAATTTGTTGTACGGAGCTCCGGTATTATATTGGAGCAAATACCTGATTATGGCATAGATCGCTATTACTAATACCCCTATGACCGTGAGATGTTCTTTGTTGTGCTTGACTTGCTTCCAGTTAAATTTACTATAGACATTGGAATTATAAGGAGAAGCTTTCGGAAAGAAAACTGGAACCGTTTGTTTGTATTTCTGGAATTCGCTGCCAAATTTCCCTTCCAGGATACCTTCCTCATGCTTGATAGTATTCAAGAAAACCAGGAAGAAGAAAACCAGGAAAATGACAAACAGGAGCAACCTGGAAGTGGCGATACAAAAACCGCAACCGATCAGGAAACTGCCTAGATATAACGGATTGCGGGTGTAACTGAATGGTCCATTTACGGCTAAGGATTCATCTTTCTGTAAATATCCGTTAGCCCAGATCCGCAAACCCTCTCCCAGAAAAGCTATTTCTAAGCCGACAATCAGGTACAATAAAGCGCTGGTAGAAGGTACATAACGCGGCGGAGCGGTAAAGACAAGATACGCTATACCAAATAGCCAGCTAAGGAAGATTCTGTGCTTTATAACCAAGGCGCTTATGCTCTGCATTTTTACCCCTTCTTGTATTTTTGGAGGATAGTCTTGATCAAATCTTTGGTAGCATGGCTTTTTTTATCGCCAACAATTGCCACCCGGCCACCATAAGATTCCACCAGATCCTTTTCCGGCACAGAATTAATAGTATAATCTGTGCCCTTGGCTTGAATAGCCGGCTGTAAAACCCGTAATACCCGATCAACCTTCTTTTCACTAAATAAGATAACATAATCAACGGCTGCCAGTGAAGCCACTATTTCAGCCCTGGCCCTTTGTTTAATAATAGGCCTCTGCGGATCTTTTATCATTCTGATCGACCGGTCATTGTTTATCGCTACTACCAGGACATCTCCCAGTTTTTTACTGGCTTCCAGGTAGCGGATATGCCCCACATGCAGCAGATCGAAACAGCCATTGGCTAAAACAACGGTTTTGCCCTGTAATTTTAGTAATTTTACTATCTTTTTTAACTGCTGTAAAGACTTTATTTTATTTTTCACTTTTTAGTGTCCTTAAAAGTTTGAATAATTCGGCAAAAGCCTTAAAGATCACTCCTAGCTTGGCTCCGGTTGGCTGGCCAGCTAAGCGAGGATAATGATGTACCCCTACTTCGACAAACGAGTAGCCTTTACGTTTTGCCCTGATCAGCATTTCAGCGCTGGCTACTGCCCCGTTTGAAACAATAGCAATATTACGCGTCACTTCCCTGTGGAACATCTTAAAGGCACAATCAATATCCCTGACCCCCAATTGGAAAAACAGGTTTATGGCAGTTTTGTAAATAAAAGTATTGATCTTGCGATAGAGCTTATCTTGCCGTTTGATCCGGTATCCCAAGACAACATCATATTTCACGATAAGAGGTAAGAATTGGCTGATCTCGGACAGGTCAAATTGGCCATCTGCATCGGTAAAACATACAATATCGTACCTGGCCGCGCCAAATCCCGACCTTAAAGCCGCGCCGTAACCTTTATTTTGTTCATGGGTCACGATCTTGACGTGAGTGTCCTGCCGGGCCAGGTCTTGGGCAATTTTGCCGGTATCGTCAGAACTGCCATCATTGACAATGATCACTTCGTAGGTATCTGCTATAGGCGACAAAACCGCCAGCGCTTTAGCTACTGTGACCTTTATATTCTCTGACTCATTATAACAAGGGAAAAATATGCTGATCTCGGGCTTCATCTATACCTCATTCAATTTACTATTATCTTATCATCTTGCAATTTGATCTCATTGATCACTGTTTTGACCGGCCATTCAGGAGTTGGTGATAATTTAAAAGGTTTCTCTACTATCCCCTGATAAAACCAACGTGGTATCCGGAGCCAGCCAGCCTTAAGCTTGAAGCAGCGCATATATATCTCATCCTTCTCTTTTACGACCCCGGCTTTTAGGCCCAAACGAATACCCTCCCAATTTCCTTCCAGATTCAACACACCATGCTGAATACTGATCAATGGATCCCGCAAGCTTTTAGCTTTTTCTTGTAATAATTCGCCCAGATCCCGGACAGTTATATTAAAAGAAGGTCTTATTTCTCCAATGGCATAAACGATCAATTTCCCTTCATCCCATAACAGCGGCAAGTTTAGATCAAGCGCGTTGATCGTGATGCTCACGTCACTAAGCCAGACAGAACCGATCTTTATTTTTTTCGCTGAAATAACCACTTGGGAAAAATGGCCTTGCAATGCTTCGGCCATAGTTTTGGTATTGATCTCTATATCAAATTCCTCGGCATCATTGAAATATTCACTCATCGCGATCGCCAGCTTTTTTCCCAGCATACCGGCATCGAATATACGCGGGGCAAATGTTTTAGGACCAACTTCGCGCTTGAATACATAAAGCCAGGAGTAATCCGGCAAAGCAAAGCAGCCGATCAAACGGAAACTGCGATGAAATTCATTTTTTGGATCTAATAGTATCGCTTCCCTGGCCGCCGGTATCTGTCCCAGACTAAATGACGGGCCAAGATCACCGCTCTTAGTGATAATATAATCCGCGAATTGTCCCAGGTTACGGCTGTAGCCTTTAAATAAGATCGGCAGCTGATGTGCGTCAGCATAAAACTGCAGGGTCTCGCTGTGCCAATAACTCTGATTAGCTACTACGCTGACAGAGGAAAAAGCTCGGCCAGCCGGTTTAGTTTGGATAATTAGGTCACAAACCGCTTTCTGCTGCCAGTCTTCAGGATGAGGCGGTTGGCAGTAATAATAACCAACCTGGCCAAAAGAAGTGACAAAATACTGGGTGATGCCAAAGGCAACGATCAGGGAAATGAAGATATATTTTAAAAAATCTTTCTTGATGTTGGCAATCCAGAAACAAGAAATAATACTGACCGCCGCCAGGAATGGCAAAGTGTAGCGTTCATCTTTGTTACGGATCAATGTTAGAATTATATACGGGACCGCGATCCACCAAATAATTATTTTGTTCTGCCGCTTCCAGGTTACCAGATAGATCAAAAATCCGATAATAAATATTACCAGAAACATCGGCTGTATCTGCAGAAGCAGGTTTTTGCAGTAATAAAGCCAGCTGGACAATGACAGGATTACCGGGTCGCCTTCATTGGCGCCAATCCCGCTGAAACGAATACTGTAACGGATAAATTTGATAAGATTATATGTATACCAGGGTAAGGCGATAACCAGGGCTATGATCTTGGCTATAATAATATTTCGCCTTATTTTCTTCTTTTCTACCTTGGCGGTAAAGAAATGCCACCCGGTGTAAAGTAGTGGACCGGCCAGAAAAAAAACATACGTCCATTTCACCAGCACCCCTATCCCGCATACCAGTCCAAATAAAATACTTGGCCATTTTTTCGTAAAATCTTCACTGCGCAGATATAGGTACATACCCAGGGTGACCATACTGGCCAAAGCCAGGTCAATCACAAAAGTATTGGTCATATGCGTGATATACGGATAGGCAGAAACCAAAAAGGCAGCCATAACTCCGGTGATCTCATTGTAAAGTTTTTTCCCGATACCATACGTAGCCCATACCAGGATCAACAGGTAAAATAAGTTTACCAGGCAGGCAGAAGAGAGAGAATACCCAAAAAGAGCTAAGAAAGGCAATGCGCTTAGATGATAAACCGGCGGGTAATACCCGGTCACGCCAAGCAATTTCCGGCACACATGGCTGTCGAAATTATTCAATACATCGCGATATTGCAGGCAAAGATTCAGATGCGCCGCAGCATCCCAGGAAGGCGGCCGCAGATCAATGGACAGCCAGAACATATGGATCAGTAATAAAAACAGCGATAGTAATAATAACAGACAGTAAGACCGTTTCATTTTTATCAAACCTTTATATTAAATTGTTTATTCGCAGGCTATTTTTTGCTTAATTTCATTAACCGTCACTACCGCGGTGCCTCTTTTCATGACTACCACTCCGGCGGCATAATTCGCCAGATAAGCAGCCTCTTGTAAGCTGGCTTCTGCGGCTAGAGCCAAAGCAGAACAACTGGCAACCGTGTCACCCGCGCCAGTCACATCTACGGCTTCATCACTGCCGACAATATCAATATGCGATATTTTGTTTTTCCCTTCAAACAGGGTCATTCCATTCCGCCCTTGGGTGATCAAAACGCCCTTCCCCTGAATTTTTTCCAATAGTTTCAAGCCAATTTCCTTGATCCCTTTAGTCGAATCAAGCCGCATCCCCACTGCCGGAGCAGCTTCAGTCTCATTAGGCGTGATTAAAGTAGCCCCTTCATACTTCATAATATGATACCGGGAGTCCACTACCAGAGGTTTATGGAACTTATGCACTAAACCGAGCAAAATATCGCGTAGCCTTTCCGTGATCAATCCGGCATTATAGTCACTGACCAATACTGCGTCCATGTCTGGTATATGCGCGGTCAATATCCTGATGATCCTGGCTTCGCACTCTTTAGTAATAGGCAAATCAGCTTCTTTGTCTATCCTGATCACCTGCTGTCTGGCAGTATGGTAACCGCCGGCCATAATCCTGGTCTTGGTGATAGTTGGCCGGTCCATTTGAGTGACTAAGCGGGAAGTCGGTATTTTCATCTCTCTCATGATCTTAAGTATTTGCCTGCCAACGCTATCTTGTCCGATCACGCCAACAGGAAATACCCTTCCGCCTAGAGCATGAATATTATGCACGGAATTAGCCGCTCCGCCCAGGATGATTTCCCTGGAATCATATTTTAAGATGAGGACCGGGGCTTCCCGGGAGACGCGGGTGGTTTTACCAAAAATATATTCATCTGCGATCATATCCCCGAGCACCATTACTTTCTTGTTTTTAAAATTATCCAGTATTTTTATCAATTTTTCCTTCTCCACGATATCTCCTTTGTCTATAGTCAGCCAAAACAACCGAGTTCCCTGATATTATCATTTAAAGTAAAATATCACTCTGACTTTATACTGGCGATTTTCCCAAATTGAAAATCAATTAACATCCCATAAAATGGCATTATAGGATTAAGATCATAATAAACTTTCAATCCTGTGCCAATATTCTTTGAGATAATTCTTTTAAACACTTGAATCTCTACAACTGCACCTGTCGTATGGAAATCCTGTTCGTTGTCATGAACAAAAGCAATAATGTCATTTGGATCCCAGTATTTATTATATTTATACACTCCATGTAGATCATCCACCCCAAGGCTCACACCCCAGTAAATATTGTTTTTTAAAAACAGCAAACCATAAGATAAGCCTGTGGCTCTTATCCTATTTGTTCCTGTAAACCCTTCCCTGGAGAAATAATCCCTAATTGAAAACAATCCATAAACAGTGTTATAAGAAAAGGTCACATTGCTATTGAATCCTTCTGTATCATGCCCCCCTCTAATATTCTTAAAGCCATTAATGCCAAGGCCAATATCAAGCCAATATAGCCCTTTAGGAGCAAGACTGAGAGTGCTTGAAATGATTTCTCGGGGTCGCTCTTCCGCAAAAAGATCTACACTGTTAAGCAATATAAATATAATTAATAGAACCAAGTTCCTACTAATTTTTATATGCTTCACAATTACTCCTTGTTTTCCATCATGAATGATAAGCATTTGGTTTTTTATGCCGGAAATGCACAAAGATCCGGCCATAATTATCAGCGTCTTTTTCTACTCTGAAATACAGACATTTGATTTCCGGTTTGGCTAGGAATCTCAGTATATGCTTTTTGAGCTGTCCAGTACCCTTGCCCGGGACGATCTCAACCAGGGGTATCCTTTTCTGGACCGCCTCGCTGATCACTCGGCTCAGAGCAGCTTCGATTTCCTCACCCCTATTATGCATTTCATGCAAATCTAATTTTATTTTCGCCATAAATATCTTTCATAATCCGCTACAAGATATTTACTTCCTTTATGAATTACTTTATGGCCTTCGGCTCCTAAGGCGGCTTTTTGCTCTTTGATCCCGCCGGGATACTTAGGATTTATTTCTCCTCCTGTTTTCAGTGTACGCCAGTAAGGAGTGATCTTTTTCTTGCCTCCTGCCGCATCTTCAGCGGCGGCATTCGCGGCAATCCAGGAAAATATCCCGCAAGTAAGCGGACAGCCGATATCAGCTTGGTGTTTAGAAGCTACTTTTTTTCGGATATCATCGATAGTGATCAATTTACCCTTAGGAACTTTGGCCATTATCTCATTCACCTCCATTGGTGAAGGGATAGCCATTCTGGTACCTTGCCAGTGCTTCCGGGCTTTTTCATTCAAAGTCACTATTTTTGGTAAATCCTTATTATCTCTCAGTTTTTCCCGCCATGTTTTTTTCTGCGCCATGGGTCCACTCCTGTTTTGTAGCCTTTTGTCTGGTTGTTTTATTTTTATGGTTGATAATCCATTTGACTTCAGCATACAGATCGCTATCTCATATTTCAAACCTTACTGTCAATTTCGCAAATTGACACCTAGTTCTCTCAATATTTGTAA
>JAQUQP010000109.1 GCA_028716025.1 bacterium
GCCAGTTGAGCGTTTTGACTAGCGCGCGCTTGCAACTGTTGTAATACCGCACTCTGTTGCGCGGCAATGATCTTCTGGTTATAAACAAGATTTTCCAGCTTCTGCACCACTTTGTCCCGGGTGATAGCCTGTTGGCCGAATAAACGCAGAAAATTATCTATCTTAGGATCATAATTGATACCTAGCATCGGTTTCCCATAAACCGCGGCCAGGATCAGGGCATGAAGTCTCATGGATACGAGAATGTCCACGTCTTCATAAAAATTAAATATATCCCCCAGGTTGTGCCAGTATTTGATATCGACTTTATCTTTCATGGTTTCTTTAATCGTTTGACTTAGCTTTACGTCATGAGAAGCTTGGAAAGGAAGCAGCAGGATCCGGGCGTTATAAGTATTTTTGACGTTGGTCAATATATCACACCAGTGCCGCGCCGCCTGCAACCTATCCTGTCCCTGACGTAACACCACACCGATACAGAGAGAATGCTTCGCGGCAGATGTTCCGCTATCTTTTGGCTTTATTCCCAATACCGGATCCGCGGTTACCTTAACCATGGTTTCCGGTACGTGTAATTCACGCAACAATTGTTGTGATCTTTCTTCCCGTAACGTGATCAGGTCCATCTTGCCGATCCAGGCACTCACAAAAGAACGGGACAAGCTCCGGTGCAAAGGACCGATCCCCTGAGCATAGAACATAACTTTTTTGCGGAATATTTTCTTAGCGATGATCCCCCACCCCAGATAGTAAAGGACACTGCCCTGTCCGGTTGTATCCTGCAATAATCCACCGCCACCGCTAATAAAAAGATGACACTGTCGCAAAGCCTTAAAAATGCCAAAAACATTCTTCCGCGATACCGCTTCCACTGAAGGATGCAGGTTTACGGTACGCCAGGGATCACTGCTGATCACGATAATGTCCAGCGAGGGGTCAATAGCCCGGAGCTGTTCAATAATAGCTTTTAAAATAAGCTCGTCCCCGAGATTATCATATCCGTAATAGCCGGAAATTAAAACTTTAGGCAAAGCTGCTCACCTTTTTTTTCAGCCTGCAAGTATTTTTGGTAGCACCAGATAAAAATCCAACCGATCGCCAGTCCCAGCCACCAGCCGTTAAGTACCCGCCAGAATGAAACAACAAGCGGCGTATGCACATGGCAGAAAGTATTAACCAGGGAAAGCTGGCCGACAAATCCAGCCACCAAAGCCAGCAGGTTACGGCATTTTTTCAATCCCAGATAGATTCCCAGTATCAAGAATGGATGTCCGAAAAATATTTCTTTCGTCCGGGGACGCACTAGTAAAACCTGATCCAGTAAGCGACGCAGCTTTTCCTCCGCCATACTGACAAAGAGAGCGCCATTATTGCCGCTACGCCATAAATAAAGGATCATACCAGCGGCAATCAAGGCTACTAATAATAGATGTTTATAAGTGACTGTTTGTTCCCAGAATTTTTTCCAGGGGTAGTCACGATCTTGACGCAAATAATGCCATAAGATGGCCAGTAGTGGCACGGTAAGCGCTAATTTAATGCCAGAGAAAGAACCTATTTTTTGCCAAAAATAACTGCCGAATAAAAGAGCCGAGACAAAAACAGCTCCCCCAAAACTGATCATAGTGGTCAGGCTGAAGATCCTGGCAGTTTTGAAATAGCCAGGCCCCAAATCATGCTCTATCTCGTTCTGCAGCCATAGATAAGCCCAAAACGGGAATAGCATGCTGGCGGCCAGGGCCAACCCCCGGGCATACCACAAGGACGGGGATAGCCAGGTTAACAGGATATGCATAACTACGAAGCCGGGAAAGCTATAGGCCCAGGTCATTCCCGCGGATGGCCACAGGGTCAAAACTATGAGTGCAGCAATGGCCCAGACGCCCAGGCCGGTTAAACCAATATTCAGCTTGTTCGTTGTGACATAGGACAGTCCGGATATACCATTGAGCTGGTACCCTGATTCTATCAACCGCGCAGTAATTTGACGGATATAGGAAAGATTAAAATCAAAAACTGTTTCGTTAATTCCGTTAAAAGTCCTGGGAAACAGCTGGATATACAGTAGACGGACATTACGTTCTTTAACTGCGCGGGCCCACCGGTCAACCAGGCTCCCCATGCTCATTTTACGTTTTTCATCCACAATATCCCGGATCTCTTTTTCACTTAAGCTATGCACCCGCACCACTTTTTGCTGTATCCCGGTTATGTTGGTTAGCTGATTCATGCCAGCCTGGCTGGTGAATTCCACCTGTCCGATCTTAACGGGAATATCAGAAAGCACGGCAATAGTCTTGGGAATATCTTGAGGATAACCGCTTACTTTTTTACCGGCAAAAACAAGAGCCTGTATGCTGGACCAATCTTTAACCTGACTTAAGCCCTGCAATCCATAAGGACGCAAAACGATATAAAGACCATGTTGTTGCGCAGTTCTTAAAAGCTCCTGGGAAAAACCCAGGCCAAAGGTTTCTTCCAGTTCAGGATCAATGACCGTTAATCTGACGATCCAAGAACCAGAGTCAGAAAAAAGTTTAACCTGATCCACCCCCAGTAAGCGAGAAAACCTGGCGGCAAGGTCTCCGGCCAGATTTTTTTCAGGACAAACCACATACGTACAACGAGGGCTATTATAGATCTTGTCATTCTTATTGCCATATTCGATTCTGATAAGCCCGCGTTGGCGCAAAGAAGAAAGGGTGTCTTCGGTCACTCCCAGGGCAGTAGCGCCCGAGGTTTTTACCGCGGTGATTGCTTGCTCTAATGTCAATCCCTGGCTCAAGGCCATAGTCTGCAATCCATCAGCGTCTATCGCCACAGCTACGCTTTTATTGCTGTTTTCCCAGGAATACCGACGAGCTACTAAGACCAGCGCCCAAAGCAAACTGATCGTTATAAGCAGAAAAAGGATACTTTTCTTGGACAATTAGGAATTTTCCTTCTTAGCGGCGGCTTTTTTATACAGGTCAATATATTCAGGAATGACTTTCTCCCAAGAAAAATCGCCTTTCATCCCGTTAGCGACTATCTTCGTCCAATCAGTTTTTTTCTGGTATAGCGCTACCGCCCGTTTGACTGCCTGTATTAAATTTACAGCGTTATAATCTTTAAAAGAAATACCGTTGCCTTTACCGGTCGATGAATTGAATTCTTTGATAGTATCGGCCAATCCGCCAGTTTCATGGACGATAGGCACGGTCCCATACTTAAGCGAAATAAGCTGTCCTAATCCGCAAGGCTCAAAATAAGACGGCATCAGGAACATATCACAGCCAGCGTAGATCTGGTGCGCCACTTTGTTGTCAAAACCAATATTGATGAAGGTTTTTTTGGGATATTTTTTACCGATAGAGGTAAAGAGTTCCTGCAGATTGGCATCACCTTTACCTAACAGCACAAACTGGAGATCCAGCTTCATCAACTCTTCCATGGCTTCACCCAGAATATCAAATCCTTTCTGCGGATCTAACCTGGAAACAATGCCTATTACCGGGGTCTTGCTGTTATAAGGCAATTTGCAGTTCTCTAAAAATATCTTTTTGCCTTCTTCTTTTTTGGCTATGGTTTTTAGGTCATAATTCAGAGGCAAGTATTTATCGGTCTTGGGATCCCATTCGTCATAGTCAATACCATTAATAATGCCATACAGATCTGTTTGCCGGCTTAAAAGCACTCCATCCAGGCCGCGGCCAAATTCCGCGGTCAGGATCTCTTTGGCATATTGTTTGCTGACAGTGGTCACGATATCACTGAAGACAATCCCGCCTTTTAAGATACACAAACTACCCCAGAATTCCAATTTCTCCGGTGTAAATTCTTCAAAAGAAATACCGCTTAAAAACAAATCCTCGCGCGGGTAGGTGCCTTGATAAGCCAGATTATGAATAGTGAAAACTGTCGCGGTTTTGGCAAAAAACGAGTCATATTTGTAGCTGGTCTTCAAATAGGCCGGGACCATACCGACTTGCCAGTCATGCGCATGAATGATATCCGGTTGGAAATCGATCGCTTTCAGGCCTTCCAGCACAGCGTGCGAGAAGAAAATGAACCTTTCTCCATTATCTTCATAATCACCATTGGCAGTCCGATATAATTCATCACGGTCAAAATAACCGGGATGATCAATGAAATAGAACGGGATGCCGTCAACTTTGGTGGAAAGTTTGATATCCGCTTTTTCAATCTTTTCCCCTACTGGTATCTGCAGACCTTTATGAACAGTTTTCAAGGCGAAGGCCTTGGCATCCACCTTTTTATAGTTAGGTAAAAAAACAACCACCTTGTGCCCTTGTTTTTTCAGGATCTTAGCCAAAGCTCCGGCCACGTCAGCCAGACCACCGGTTTTAACAAAAGGTACGCACTCCGAAGCGGTAATAACTATTTTCATTAGTAAATCCTCCTTTAAAGTTCTGCTTCTCTCAAGTATTTAGTAGCATCTTCCGGCAGTGTCGGATTGATATGGAATCCGGTCCCCCATTCGAAACCGGCAACCCTGGTTAATTTGGGTATGATCTCGATGTGCCAGTGGTAGTAAGGCAGGTTATTCATATTACAGGGTGAGTTATGTAAAATAAAATTGTATGCCGGGTTAACCAGCACTTTATCCATCCGCAACAAAATATCTTTCAAGATCGAGGCTAAGGAAGAAACTTCCTTTTTCTGAATATCTTCAAAACAGCAAGAGTGTTTCTTGGGCATGATCCAGGTCTCAAAAGGGAACCGCGCCGCAAAAGGGGCAATGGCTATATGCGCGTCATTCTCGCTGACCAAGCGGACTTTTGAGGCAAGTTCCTGCTTGATAATGTCGCAATACACACATCGCTCTTTGTAGTCATAATACTTCTTGCTGCCGGCGACTTCCTCATTGACCCTTTTCGGGATGATCGGAGTAGCGATCAGCTGGGAATGGGAATGCAGTAACGTAGCTCCTGCGGAAAATCCATGGTTTTTAAAGATCAGGATATATTCAAAACGGGAATCTTTTTTCAGGTCCACTATCCGGTCACGATAAACCCAAAGGATCTCCTCAATATGATTATTTTCCAGTTGGGCTAGTGATTTGTTATGGTCCGGGGTTTCAATAATGACCTCATGAGCCCCCAGGCCATTCATCTTATCATACATGCCTTCACCGGTACGGTTCAGCGCTCCTTCAATTTGCAAGGCGGGATATTTATTAGGAACCACCCTGACCCACCAGCCAGGTTCATTAGGTTTGGAGCCGTTGGCCCGGTATGCTAATATTTCCGGCGGTGTTTTACTTTCATTCCCGGCGCAGAACGGGCAATGCTTGTAATCAGTCTGTTCTTCCTGCTTTTCAAACTCCATTGGCCGTTTCGACCGTTCTGTAGCTATAATAACCCAGCGCCCGATGATCGGGTCTTTTCTTAATTCTGGCATTTTTACTCCCCCATTTACTTAATAAGTAATGATATAGAAATTAAGACGGTATTGTCAAGTTATTTAGTTGCTTGTTTGGGTAATCCGGCCAAAGCCGCCTTATAAACCTCAGAATTAGGATTCAAAATCCCTGCTTGCCGGAACGACTTCTCTGCTTCCGCGGTCTGGCCGGTTTCTAACAGCGAGAGCCCTAACATATAAAATATCTCATCATAACCAAAATTAAGCTCGATCGCGCGGGTATAAGCAGCCACGGCTTTACTCTTCTCTCCCAGACGATAATATATACCTCCCAGATCATAAGCGACCTCGGTGTTCCAGGGGAACAATTGCAAAGACCGCGTCATCTCTTGCTCACCCATATACAGTAAAGAACTTTTCTGTTGTTGCTCCGCCACTGGCGTTCTCTCGCTGAGCACAAAGTAATTTATACCGGTAAAATGACACACTTCAGCCTGTAACCGGCGCACATTCAAGCCAATGACCAGTAATATTACAGGGATAAGTATTGCTGCTCCCAACCGCCAGAGGTCTGAGCCGGCAGGTTTGGCCGGACTGACTGACGGATCTAAGCCGGCAATAAGTCCAACCAAGCACCAAAAAACCATAGCTGGAGCAATAATATGGAAAGAAACATTAAAAAAACTGTCCGCCATCATACCGATCAGACCAGAGAAAAGACCCAGGACAATGAATTGTTGTTCACGGCTGATCTTACTTTTCAGCAGCTTTTTGATCTGCCTCGTAAGCAAAGAGACAAAATACAAGCCCAACAAAATCCCCAGCACACCTAACTCGGCAGCAATATGTAAAACTTCGTTATGGGCGTGATTCGCGTGGGTTTTGTAAGAAGCATAAGCAGGATTCTTTAGGTAAGAAGATTGGTAATACGGATAAAAAAGCTCAAACAAGCCCCATCCTTGCCCGGTCAAAGGATGCTGATAGAACATTTCCAGTGAACAGCACCAAATAAGAAAACGCTGCTGCAGAGAAGTGCCTAGAGCCTGTGGTTTGACAACACCTTCCAACCTGGAACGCAATAGATCCTTCTGGCCGGAAAAATACACAATGGAACCAGCCAGTAGTCCCAATACCAACACCGAGATACAGATCACTTTAATTTCGCGGCGGTATCT
>JAQUQP010000110.1 GCA_028716025.1 bacterium
CGGGAGTAATCATGAAAAAACTATTTTTCATAATACTTTTATTACTGGTTCTGCCAGTTACTCTCTTAGCCCAAAACCTGACGGAATTAGTAGATACTCCTACCGCGGATATATATGAATCAGGAATATACAATATAAATATGCGTGTATACGGAGCTGGCAGCGTCCTGACCAGGTTATTATTTAGCGTTAAGTTCTTTGAACTAGGCGCTTATCTGGATGTGGATAATGCTACCGGCAGCCTGGACCCAAAGGCGCATGATGTGCAGCCTTTGGTGAAGATCCGTCTTTATCCCGGCGGGCAGATCTTGCCGGCTTTGGCTATCGGCTACGACGGGCAGGGTGAAAATTATTATTTTAAAGAGCCAAAAGGCTTTTATGTTGTCTTATCCAAAGAACTGATTATTCCCGGGCTGATGCTGCATATTGGCGGCAATAACCGTGATTATACCTATGGTTTTGCCGGTGCCA
Source organism: bacterium (assembly GCA_028716025.1). The sequence continues at coordinate 472 of JAQUQP010000110.1, forward strand.
GTTATACCTTTGAAGAACAGGGCAGTGTTTTCGTGGAATATGAACGGATAAGGAATATGAGCGACCTCACTAATAATAAGTGCAATGCCGGATTGAAGTTCCAGATCACCAAGGAATTAGGCATGGAATTTGATTTCAAGAATATCGGCAACCGTGGCACTGAATATGAACGGGTATTGCGTTTTGATTACTCGGGTGAATTTTAGGAGCATTTATGGCCTTAGAGAGTGTGCTGGATTTTGAACGGCCTATATCAGAACTTGAACAGGAAATAGAAAAGGTAAAAAGCCTGGTAGCTGCCGGTGATATGAGCTTGTCTGTGAAAATGGGTAAGCTGGAAGCCAAGCTTGATGTTTTAAAGAAAAAAGTATATGGCAATCTTACGCCCTGGCAGAAAGTTCAATTAGCCAGGCACCCGCAAAGGCCCTATACTCAGGATTATATAAAATTATTAATGACTGATTTTCAGGAACTGCATGGCGACAGGAAATTTGGTGATGACCTGGCACTCATGAGCGGATTAGCTTCGTTCGAGGGGATGCCGGTATTGGTAATGGGTCAGCAAAAAGGACGGAACGTTAAAGAAAATTTAGAACAGAATTTCGGGATGATGCAACCGGAAGGATACCGTAAGGCTTTACGGTTGATGCAGATGGCAGAGAAATTTAATATTCCGGTCATAACTTTTGTGGATACTCCGGGTGCTTATCCGGGCATCGGAGCAGAGGAACGGGGCCAGGCAGAAGCCATTGCGCATAACCTGTATAGCATGAGCGACCTGAAGACGCCGATCATTGTCATAGTCATCGGGGAAGGCGGCAGCGGAGGGGCCCTGGGTATTGGCGTCGGGGATAAAGTTTACATGCTGGAAAACAGCATTTACTCCGTGATCTCACCTGAAGGATGCGCTTCCATATTGTGGCGGGATGCCAGCAAGGCGGCACTTGCCGCTGAAACCATGAAAATAACCGCTAAAGATTGCCTTAACTTGGGTGTGATCGACGAAATAATCCCTGAACCTTTAGGCGGGGCTCATCATAGTTATGAAGAAGCAGCAGAGAATATCCGCAAGATCCTGCGCCGCGATCTTAAAGAACTGGTTAAAATAGTGCCGGATGAATTGATCAAAAAACGGTACGAAAAAATACGTAAATGGGGCGCATATAAAGAGAGTTGATAGTTCATTGTTGATAGTTGATAGAAAGAACGGAGAACTGAAATGAAGGCAAAAAAAATAGCGATTGTGACCAGCGGCGGTGATGCGCCGGGAATGAATGCGGCTATCAGGGCAGTAGTGCGTACCGCTATATTTAATAATATGGAAGTCGTCGGGATCGAGAGAGGTTATGCCGGATTGATCGAAGGCCAGATCGTGAACCTTACCTTGCGTTCAGTTTCCGGTATTATCAACCGGGGCGGCACTATCCTTAAAACTGTCCGGTGCGAAGAAATACAAACCCATAAAGGCTTGGAAAAAGCCGTTGCTGTAATTAAAAAGAATAAAATTGATTATATGGTGGTTATAGGTGGTAATGGTTCATTCCATGGAGCGTGGGAAATTTACCAGGCTTCTGGTCAAAAGTTAAAAGTTGTCGGCATTCCGGCTAGTATCGATAATGATGTGGCCGGGACAGATGAAACTATCGGTTTTGATACTGCGGCTAATACAGCTGTTGAAGCCATTGATAAAATACGGGATACTGCGACGAGCCATGAACGGGTATTTGTGATCGATGTCATGGGCCGTGACCGGGGTTTCTTAGCTTTGGAAGTTGGCTTGGCCAGCGGGGCGGAATTCATTTTAGTGCCGGAATTACGATATGACCTGGTGAAAATGTGTGATTCGATTTCCAGTGGCAAGCGGCATGGCAAGACCAGCTACATTATTGTGATGGCTGAAGGAGCCGGCAGTCCGCAAGCGATCTGTGAACAGATTAAGGACTGTACTGGTATGGAAGTACGTTATAGTACTTTAGGTTATATCCAGCGCGGTGGTTCGCCAACTGCCCGCAGCAGGATATTAGCCGAGAAATTTGGCAAAAAAGCTGTTGAGCTGATCGTAAAAGGCGAGACCACCAAGATCGTTGGTATTAAAAATGACAAAATAATCACCAGTCCTTTGGATTATGCCTGGAAAGGCACCAAGGAACTGGATCAGAAAATGTATAAATTAGCAGAAATATTGGCGATATAATAACAATAAAAAAGGAGGAACTGCAACGTGGGAAGGAACATTGATGAAATTGTAAAAGAGTTAGTGACAAATGATGACCTGCATGTGAAAGAGAAATGCCTGGATGAGATCTGGACACAGGCCCGGGAAAAAGGTATTTATCCAGCCAGCATACAAGGCTTATACGCAGCCAGGGGAAAAGAAGAATATAAAGGGCTGAGCGTTCCGGCTATGAATTTGCGGACATTGGCATATGATTCAGCCAGGGCAGTCTTTCGCGCGGCTAAAAAGATCGATGCCGGCGCTTTCATTATGGAAATAGCTAAAAGTGAAATGGGCTATACTAACCAGCGTCCCAGTGAATATGTGGGAGTTTGCCTGGCAGCCGCGGTCAAAGAAGGTCATGAAGGCCCAGTCTTTATCCAGGGTGACCATTTCCAGGTAAATGCCAAAAAGTACAAAGAAGACCCGAAAAAAGAGGTCCAGGGAGTCAAAGACCTGATCCGTGAAGCTATTGCCAGCGGATTTTACAATATTGATATCGACACTTCTACCCTGGTAGAGCTGGAAAAACCAACAGTCAAGGAACAACAGAAACTCAATTATGAAGTATGCGCGGAACTGACCAAATATATCCGCAGTATCGAACCTAAAGGGATCACGATATCTGTCGGTGGGGAGATTGGCGAAGTCGGAACCAAAAATTCGACAGTAGAAGATCTCGACGCTTTCATGGAAGGTTATCTTGCATTATTGCCCAAAGGCATGATCGGTATCAGCAAAATGAGTGTACAGACCGGGACTTCCCACGGCGGAGTAGTGTTGCCTGATGGAACAGTTGCCAAAGTGAAACTTGATTTCAATGTGCTCAAGGAGATTGGTATTGCCGGCCGCAAAAAATATGGGATCAGCGGCGCTGTACAGCACGGGGCGTCTACCTTGCCGGATGAGGCTTTCCATAATTTCCCGGCAGCGGAAACCGCTGAAGTGCATTTAGCCACTGGTTTCCAGAATATGGTTTATGAAAGCAAGAACCTGCCTGAAGACCTAAGGAAAAAGATGTATGCCTGGCTGCATGAGAATGCCAAAGAAGAAATGAAACCTGGTATGACTGAAGAGCAGTTTATTTACAAGGCCCGCAAAAAAGCTATTGGGCCTTTTAAAAAGGAAATGTTCAGCATCCCTGGCAACCTGCGTGAAGCTATTGGCAGTGAATTAGAAGTCAAGTTCAGTTTCCTGTTTGACCAGCTGAAGATAAAAGACTCGAAAGCACTCGTGAAAAAACATGTCAGTAATACCAAAGATGTTCCCCGTGCCAGTTCCTTAATGGATATTAAAAAGGGCGGAGAGATGTCATCTGAAGGCGCTGACTAAGCAAGCCTTAAGGAGTTATTATGCGTCGTTCGAAAATAATATGCACGATCGGTCCAGCCAGTCAGGACCTGCAAACTATTAAGGAGCTGATCCAGGCGGGCATGAATATTGCCCGCCTGAATGCTTCACATGGCGATTTTAAAACATTGGCAAAAATCATTGCCAATATCAGGATCGCGGCTAAAGTTTTGCAGAGAAACGAGGGAATTTTACTGGATCTGGAAGGACCTCATGTCCGGGTAGGAGATATAGCAGGCGGGAAGGTTGACCTGCATGAAGGCCAGGAATTGATCATTACCGCTTCACAAATACTGGGTAATAGCAAATATATCTCTATCAATTACAAGAATATTATTAAAGATGTCAAAGTCGGCAATAATATACTACTGGATGACGGCAATATAAAACTGCAGGTAATGAAAAAATCTGCTGATGGCTTGCATTGTTCGGTACTGGAAAGCGGTACCCTGAAGAGCCATAAAAGCGTTAATGTTCCCGGTGTGTATTTAAACCTGCCATCGATGACTGCCAAGGACCTGGATTATATAAAATTTGGCATCCAGCAAAAGGTTGATTTTTTCGGTCTTTCTTTTGTCAGGCAGACACAGGATGTAATAAAAGTTAAAAATCTTATAAAAAAATTCAATGCCAAAACCTGGGTCATAGCCAAGATAGAGCATCCTCTTGCCGTAGCGAATATAGATGATATTATTAACGTCTCTGATGGCATTATGATAGCCCGGGGTGACCTGGGAGTAGAACTGCCCACAGAAGATGTGCCTATTGTCCAAAAAACTATTATCCGCAAGTGCAATACTTTTGCCAAACCGGTTATTACGGCGACACAAATGTTGGAGTCTATGATCGATAACCTGATCCCGACCAGGGCTGAGGCTTCAGATGTAGCCAATGCCATAATAGACGGTACTGACGCGGTAATGTTGTCAGGAGAAACTGCAGTTGGTAAGCATCCCGCATTAGTAGTGCAAACCATGGAGAAGATCATCCTGAAAGCTGAAACATCCATGGACTATGATAAAATATTCGAAGCTAAAAAAATGATCCGGGCGGTAGGTAATATTCCTCACGCAGTAAGTCACGCGACGATACAGGCAGCGATCGACCTGAAAGCACGGGCTATAATTACTGCCACTAAGAGTGGCCAGACAGCGCGTTTGATCGCCTGTCATCGTCCCAGTGCTTTTATTTATGCCATTACCACTGATAGGGATAATGTCAGGAAATTAAACTTGCTCTGGGGAGTGATACCTTACCATATTGACAAGTATATCCGGAACACTGACCAGATGATTGAATATTCTATGAAAGTTGTCAAACAGCACAAAAGAGTGCAATCAGGCGATACAGTAGTTATAACCAGCGGCGCACCGGCAGGAATCGCCGGCAAAACCAATATGCTGGAAATAAATGTAATAAAGTAAGCAGGTGTAAAGGTCTAAAGGTGTAGAGGTGTAAAGGAAATGAAAGAGCATGCAATTGAGATCAGGGTAAGTTACGCTGATACTGACCAGATGGATGTGGTCTATTATGCCAATTATTTTGTCTGGTTCGAACGCGGCAGGATAGAGTATCTGCGCGCACTTGGCCTGTCCTACAAAGAAATGGAAAAGCAGAACCTGATCCTGCCAGTAATGGAAGCCAGCTGTTCTTATAAAGCTCCGGCCCATTTTGATGATCTGGTAGTAGTGAAGACAATGATCAAAGAACTGGGCAAAAGCAGTATCAATTTTACTTATGAAGTACTGAACAAGGAAACAGGCCAGCTCTTGGCTACCGGTGAGACCAGGCATCCATTCATCAACCGGGATAGAAAAATCGTCAGAATACCAGAAGAGATCCGCAAGAAACTGGAGGTCCATTAATGTTTCGCATCATGTGTAAGTCAAAAATTCACCGGGCAACGGTTACCGAAGCTAATTTAGCCTACGAAGGCAGTATCAGTATTGACAAGACTTTGCTTAAAGCCGCGGATATCCTGCCTTTTGAAAAAGTCCAGGTGTTGAATATCAATAATGGTTCCCGGGTGGAAACCTACGTCATGGAAGCGCCAGCCGGTTCCGGGGTCATTTGCCTGAACGGGGCTGCGGCTCGCTGGGGGCAACCAGGCGACCTGGTGATCATTATTGCCTATGAAGTAGTGGAAGAAAAGAAGACTAAAAAATACCAGCCCAAGATCGTGCTGGTCGATGCAAGCAATAGGATCAAAAAGTGATCAAGATCATAAATCTGACCAAGAGATACGGTAAGCTGCTGGCTCTGGATAACTTAAATCTTGATATCTCACCCGGTGAGATTTTTGGTTTTTTAGGGCCTAATGGTGCCGGTAAAACTACAACCGTTAAATTACTGTGCGGTTTACTTAAGCCTAGCCAAGGCCAGGCCATTGTTGGCGGGATCGACATCCAGCAGCATCCGGAAGAGGCCAAAAAGATCATCGGCTTAGTGCCTGATTTTCCTTTTGTCTATAAAAAATTAACCGGTCAGGAGTTTCT
>JAQUQP010000111.1 GCA_028716025.1 bacterium
TATTTTGTTTGCCGGTATCAGGGAGAGAATTGCCTTAGCGCCTGTGCCTAAGGCTTTGCAAGGTTATCCGATCGCTTTTTTCACTGCCAGTCTTATGTCCCTGGCGTTTCTTGGTTTTAAAGGACTATTTGGCTTATAAGGAAGGTTTTAAAAATGGTTTTTGCTTTACTAATACTTGGTGGTTTGGGATTGGTACTTGGCATCGGCCTGGCTTTTGCCGGCCAGAAGTTTGTGGTACACATGGATCCCAAACAGGAAGAATTGCTGAAAGCATTACCGGGAGCTAATTGCGGTGCTTGTGGTTTCCCCGGTTGCCTTGGTTATGCCGAGGCTCTGGCCCTGGGTAATGCCGAAGCAAATAAGTGCAGCGTCGGTGGGTTTAAGACCGCGCAGGCGATTGGTCATATCCTGGGTGTTGAAGTGGAAGAAAAAGTTTCGGAAATGGCGGCGGTCTTTTGCCGCGGCGACCGGGAAAATTGTGCTGACAAATATATTTATGACGGGATCTCTGATTGCCGGGCAGCTATATCCTTATCCGGCGGACATAAAGGATGTATCTACGGTTGTATCGGTCTTGGTTCATGCGTCAAGGTTTGTCCCTTTGACGCGATCGAATGGACCCCAGGTAATCCGCCGAGGATCAATCCAGCCAAATGCACCGGCTGCGGCCTTTGTTTTAAAACCTGCCCGAAAAATGTGATCGGACTGATGTCCCGCGAGCATGCCGTGTGCGTGGCTTGTAAAAATCTGGATAAAGGCAAGGAAGTAAGAAATATCTGTAAAGTAGGTTGCATTGCCTGTGGCGCTTGTGTTAAAATATGCCCAGTTAATGCTATTACTCTAAGAGACAACCTCGCGGTAATTGATTACTCCAAATGTACCGGCTGCGGTAAATGCGTAGAGAAATGTCCTACCAAGACTATCATTTTTATAAAAGCCACCGGAAAATAACTAAATAAAGGTTTGTGTATGGAAAGCATGACAGGTTATGGAAGAGGAGAAGAAGGCGGCATCAGGGCCGAGATCCGTTGTACCAATCACCGGTACTGCGAAATCGGCTTAAAAATGCCTACCTTGCTTTTGCCGCTGGAAGATGAAGTACGCAAGATCATCCAGGAAAAATTGAAACGCGGACACATTGACGTTAATATCACTCTGGAATCAAAAACCACACTTAAAAAGATCCTGTTCAAGGTCAATAAGGACTTGGCCCAGGCATATACTTCGGTGCTCATTAAAATGGCCAAAGATCTGGATATGCCGGCTAATATCAGCTTAGAATTCCTTTTAAGTAAGGTTCCTGATATTATCCAGGTGGAAGAAACTCCGGTTAACCTGATGAAGGTTGTCCCGGACCTGAAAAAAGCTATTTTCCAAAGTGTCAACAACGTAAAAATGATCCGTCACCGGGAAGGGAAAGCTATTGAGAACGATTTTATTGATCGGTTGGATTTGATCGGCACTGTCGTGGCAGAAATAGAGCAGATGGCTCCTCAGGTTATAGAAAAATACCGAAAGAGTTTTGAGGACCGGATCAAGGGATTACTTAAAGGGCAAGCCATTGACAATAATCAATTGATGCATGAAGTGGCTTTTTACGCGGAAAAAGTGGATATTACCGAAGAGATCGTGCGCTTGCATAGCCATATCAAACAATTCGGCCAAATAATAAAAAAGCTGGTCCCCGTGGGCCGCGAACTCGATTTTACCTTGCAGGAAATGAATCGCGAGATCAATACGATCGGGTCCAAAGCCGATGAGATCGTTATCAGCCAAAAAGTTATCCAGGTCAAGGGTGAACTCGAAAAATTAAGGGAACAAGTACAAAATATAGTTTAGTATTAGAGGGTCAAAAGGAAGGGTAGGATGAAAAAAGCCGGCAAGTATATTATGGTATTTGTAACTTGCGCCCATTATAATGAGGCTAATGAAATAGCCCACGCGCTGGTTAAGGATAAATTAGTTGCCTGCATCAATATTTTGCTGCATTCTGAATCGCTTTACTGGTGGCAGAAAAAAATAGACCGGGCCAGCGAGATCGTCATTATTGCCAAAACTACAGCCGCCAAAATGCAGGAATTGATCGTTAAAGTTAAAAAACTTCATAGCTATAAAGTCCCGGAGATAATAGCCTTGCCAATTATTGACGGTAGCACCGAGTATCTTAACTGGATCGATGATTCGGTTAAAGAAAAGGAGTAGCTTATCATGAGACTGTTAAGGATTTTATTGTTGGCTATAGTAATGCTGGTAGTTGGTACTGTTGTTTGGGCTGATGTGCCGATAGTAGCCAGTAATACCGCCAAAATCGGAGGTTACACCAGGCTTCGCTATTTGATCTTGCCTGCTGAAGCTGATACCTTCAGGTTTGATGAGCTTTCTCTGACTATTAGAAATGATTTTAATGAACAGATCTTTGGTATGGTTGGCGCCCTGATCTATGGCGGCAATGTTTTTTATCTCGAACATGCTTTTTTAGGCATCAAGGGATTGCCCTTGAACGGGATGTTATACATCGGACAGACCCGTAATTATGCTTTCGGCCTGACCCCTACTGGCGGCAATCGTAAGACCAGTAATTATGGTATCGTAGCGGATATGTTCACTCATGACCGCATCCTTGGCGTGCAATATATTGGCAAGGCCAATATGCTTGATTTTTCAGCAGCAGTTTATAATGGTTATGCGATCGGGAACAGGGCCGCGGGAGAAGGTATGAACAAAGTTAATTTCCTGGCAGACCGCGATTCTACTCTCGGTGCTTTCCAGGGACGGGATGCCAGTGACAATAAAGAGGTAGCTGCCCGCTTTGGCGTATCTAATATCGATGGTTTTAGCGGCGGGATTAGCGGTTCAGTCGGTCGGTTAAGCGCTGCTGACCTAACCTTCATTAAAACGAATGTTAATACCGATTACACTTCAAAGACAAAGAATCGTTTTGGTGTGGACGCGAAATATAATGTCGGGGCACTTTTACTGCAAGGGGAATTCTACCAGGGTAAAACCAGCGAACTCAGTCATAATGCTTGGCAAGCTTTGGCGCTTTATAAGATCCCTTGCCGTGCAGAGAAGACCGTTGATGTATATGCCCGCTATGGCATGGTCACTCCTGATATTGATGCTACGGCTTCCAGTTATACCTGGGATCTAAAACAGACCGTGGCCGGGTTCATCTACTATTTTACCAAGAGTATTTGGCTGCAGACAGAGTTGGAGTTTAATGATGAAAACCCGATGGCCGGTATAGAAAAGATCGATAATGATGTTTACTTTACGGAGTTGTTTGTAGGTTTCTAATGCCAGGACAATCCAGTGCCCTGAATCCGATATCTCTTTATATTTGCTGAAGGGATTTTGGCCAGAGGCAAGGCGCAAGGAGTGCGGCGTGCCTTTAGGCACGTAAGCGACGAGCAACACAGTATCTGGGCAAAAGACCTCAGCCCTTCGGGAAAGTCATCTTTGGCCGACTTCTGTGTCACTCCTCCTCGACGTATCGCAGAGGATACGACTTCGTCGTCGTTCCTGGAATTCGACTCAAATATGACTTTCAAATGTTAAGAGATATCGGACTCAGGACACTATGAAGGAAGCGCTTTATTATAAGATTATCAATACAAATAAGAAAGTGGCACAGTGTGAACTGTGCCCTTTTTTATGCGTAATGGAGCCAGGGCAGACAGGTAATTGCGGTATCCGCCAGAACCTGGATGGCAAGATATATGCTTTAGTCTATGGATTATTTGCTTCGGTTAATCTTGATCCGATTGAAAAGAAGCCTTTATATCATTTTTATCCCGGCAGTGACATTTTTTCTGTCGGGACCGCCGGCTGCAATTTCCATTGCCAGTTCTGCCAGAATTGGGAGATTTCCCAGAAGAAACCGTCAGAATTGCCGCTACGGGAGATATCCAGCGATGATATTGTGCGCATGGCCAAAGAATATGGTAGTATCGGTATAGCCTATACCTATAATGAACCGCTGGTTAATTATGAATTTGTTCTGGAATGCGCGGAAAAGGCGCAAAAATACGGATTAAAGAATGTTCTCGTGACTAACGGGTATGTCCAGGAAAGCCCTCTGCTCAAGTTGTTGCCGTTCATTGATGCTCTTAATATTGATGTGAAATCTTTCCGAGATGACTTCTACAAAAAAATATGCGGCGGCCGCCTGGCTCCGGTATTACGTACCGTGGAAACCTGTGCCCGCAAGAAGATCCATATCGAATTGACCACTCTGATCATCCCACATCTCAATGATTCCACGGAAGAACTGGAGGACCTGACCGACTGGGTGTACGCGCTCGGAGAAGAAACGCCGTTACATTTTTCCCGCTATTTACCCTGTTATAAGATGACTGCTGAGCCTACTCCGCTGGCAACATTGCATAAAGCCCGGGATATTGCTGTTAAGAAATTGAAATATGTTTATATCGGCAATGTATTTGAAGAGAGGGAAACAAAAACTTATTGCCCCCATTGCCAGGAACTAATGATCATCAGACAAGGGTATCGGACAGCGGTCAGGGCGGTGAAGAACAGTCACTGCACAAAATGCGGGAATAAGGTCAATGTCATTCAATAAAAGAAAATTCTAAATGCTAAATTCTAAATTACAAATTATTGTTTTGCTACTTATATTTTTACTTGCGGGGTGCGCGAAACAACCGGTGGAAGTTTATGATGCCCGGGTAATGCTGGGAACGGTGGTCGAGATCAAGATCATTGACGCCGATCCCCAAAAGGCCAGGCAAGCTCTCAATGCTGCTTTCAACGAGATCAGCCGCATAGAAAAATTAATGTCCCATTTCGATCCGCATAGTGCTTTGTCCCAGTTGAATAAGTTGGGCTATTCTGAAAACAGGGAGCTTAATGACCTGATTCTGGAGGCTATTGAGTTCAGTAAGATCTCCGACGGCGGATTTGATATAACAGTAGGACCGCTTATGAATTTATGGGATTTCAAAGCCCCGGTCCCGCGAGTACCAGCGGTGCGGCAGATCAAACAGTCCTTGGCTGAAGTAGGTTATAAAAAAATAATTTTTGATTCCAATAAAAATAGAATTATGATAAAAAGAGGCATTGACATTGATCTGGGCGGCATTGCCAAAGGGTATGCGACAGATCAAGCCATTGCCATTTTACAAAAAGAAGGTATCCGTACTGCCTTGGTTAACTCTGGCGGTGATATCCGGGCTATCGGTGATAAAGAATGGCAAATCGGCCTGAAGAATCCGCGTGACCAGGGCATTTTGGCGGCGATCAGGATCAAGAACAAATCCGTGGTCACCAGTGGTGATTATGAGCGGTATTTCATAAAAGAAGGGAAACGATATCACCATATAATAAATCCAGGAACCGGTTACCCGGCTGACCAGTGCCAAAGTGTTACCATTATAGCCCCGACTGCCACTGCGGCAGTAGCATTAGCCAAAGGAGTTTTTGTGGCTGGACCGGTACAAGGAATGGAAATTGCCTCTTCACAAGCGCAGACAGAAACAATTATTATCGATAACCAGGGTCGGCTCTATGTGTCTGCAGGATTGATCAAAAAAGGTAATACATATCATATGAAGCCCTAGTTCTAATCTGTGTAATCTCTTGTAATCCCTTTGCCTGCTGGCAGGCAGGTGGGTAATCATTTTCACGGAGTGAAAAATGGAAAAGTTCAATGAAAAAGATAAAAGTTATAAAAATGGCGACTGGGGGACAAAATATTTCGTGAATGGCCCTTACTGGGAAGGCGGCTTGCTTGTCTTTAAACCGGGGCAGAAATTAGGGGAACATTTTCACCGGGAAGTTGAAGAAACATTTTATTTCCTGGAAGGTGCGCCTTTAATGATCATTAACGGTAAAGAACATCGGGCGCAGCCAGGTGACGTATTCAACTTAGCTGCCGGTGAAAAACATGACATAATAAACGATACCCCGCAACTTATAAAGGCGATATTTATCAAGAGCCCTTACCGGCCGAATGATAAAATTGCTACGCAATGATTACACAAATTATCTTTAAAAACGGTAATCAGCTGATCAGGGTATCAGGAATTTCCTGATATCCTGATACGTACTTTAGCCATAAGTTAATTGCGGTAATCTGCGTAATCTATTCTAACAAAGGATGTGCTCATGAGCCAATCTGCTGAAAAGCCAAAACACGAAAAACGCAAAACTACGCGCTTAAGAACTAATATCCCGTTCAAATATTTTATTCATAGCGGCAGGGAAGAGATCATCAAGGAAGGGAAAATACTAGAGATTTCCGCGGAGAATGTACTCTTTGGTTCTCCGGAAGGTATCAGTATCGGAGACCGGATCAAGTTTGAGGTGACCTTACCGACATTGATGGATATAGTCCGGTGTTGGGGTGTAGTGACCAGACTGGATTATGATGAGAAGCAAGCGGCTCTGGAGTTCGATCAGATGGAAGATTTAGGCCGCCGGCAGATTTTAACTTTTTTGGAGCGCAGCGATA
>JAQUQP010000112.1 GCA_028716025.1 bacterium
AATAACCGTTTAAAACATATCCAAGACCTGGGCGCTCCCGAGATCATGATCAATAATGAAAAGCGCCTGCTCCAGGAAGCAGTAGATGCATTGTTCGAGAATGGCGCCCGCGGTCGCGTAGTGACCGGAGCCGGAAATCGTCCCTTGAAATCGCTCAGTGATATTCTCAAGGGAAAACAAGGCAGGTTCCGCCAGAACCTGTTAGGTAAACGCGTAGACTATTCCGGCCGTTCCGTGATCGTGGTCGGGCCAGAACTGAAACTGAATCAATGCGGTTTGCCGAAATCCATGGCTTTAGAATTATTCAAACCTTTTATTATCAAAAACCTGATCGAAAAAAATGTAGCGCATACGGTCAAAAGCGCCAAGCGAATGATCGAACAGCTGCGTCCAGAGATCTGGGACACATTAGAAGAAGTGATCCAGAACCACCCGGTACTGCTAAACCGCGCGCCTACATTGCACCGTTTAGGTATACAGGCTTTTGAGCCAGTGCTCATTGAAGGCAAAGCTATCCGCATCCATCCGCTGGTCTGCACTGCTTTTAACGCTGACTTTGACGGGGACCAGATGGCTGTCCATGTGCCTCTTTCCATTGAGGCCCAGTTGGAAGCCAGGATACTTATGATGTCCAGTAATAACATTTTATCTCCTGCCAGCGGCAGGCCAATCGTTACTCCTAGCCAGGATATGGTACTGGGATGTTGTTACTTGACTAAGGAAAAAATAGGAGATCTGGGAGAAGGTAAGATCTTTGCTGATGCCGCTGAGGTTTCCGTAGCTTATGATAATGGTATTGTCGGACTGCATGCCAGAATCAAGGTCCGTTTGATGGGGCAGATCATCGCGACTACGGTCGGAAGAGTCATTTTTAACGAGATCCTGCCGGAAGAAATGCGTTTCATTAACCGGAACATCACCCGGCGCGAATTATCCAACCTGATCTATGATTGTTATACCAAATTGGGCAATGCCCAGGCTGTAACTATGCTGGATAAGATCAAAAAGATCGGTTTCCATTATGCTACAGTATCCGGTATGACCATTAATATCGATGATATGAAAATACCGAAAGAAAAGAAAGAACTGATCGGTAAGGCCCAGAAAGAAGTTAATGAGATCGAACGTCAGTATAAGAAAGGTATCATCACTGATGTGGAGCGTTACAATAAAGTGATCGACATCTGGACCCATACTACTGATAAAGTTTCAGATATACTCTTTAATGACTTAAAAGCGGAAGACGATCTCGAGATCGCTCCTGACCGGGCCAAGTTCAATTCCATCTTTATGATGGCCGACTCTGGTGCCCGCGGCAGCCGTCAGCAGATCCGTCAGCTGGCTGGTATGCGTGGTTTGATGGCCAGGCCGCAAAAGAAAGTCACCGGTGAGATCGGTGAAATCATTGAATCGCCTATTACCTCTAACTTCCGTGAAGGATTGACAGTGCTGGAATACTTTATTTCCACGCACGGCGGCAGGAAAGGTTTGGCTGATACCGCCTTGAAAACCGCTGATGCCGGTTATTTAACTCGTCGCTTGATCGATGTAGCCCATGATGTCATTGTCACTGAAGAAGATTGTGGCACGGTCAATGGGATCCGTATCGGTGCCCTGAAAGAAGGCGATGAGGTGATCGAATCCCTGCGCGAACGCATCGCCGGCCGGGTGAGTTTGGATAATGTGGTCAACCTGTTAACGGACGAGATCATTGTCCAGACTGGGGAAATGATTACTGAAGAAAAAGCCAAGGCTATAGAAGAAGCAGGCATTGAAAGGATCCGCATCCGTTCTGTGTTGACCTGCGAAGCAAAAGTCGGTGTTTGCCGTCTCTGTTATGGCCGTGATCTGACTACTAGTAAAATGGCTGAATTGGGTGAGCCGGTAGGTATCGTAGCTGCTCAGTCCATCGGTGAGCCTGGCACCCAGCTGACCCTGCGTACCTTCCATATCGGTGGTACTGCCAGCCGCATCGTCAAACAATCCGAGATCAAGGCCCGCAAAGAAGGCAAAGTAAAATATTACAATTTAAAGACCATTAAGAATAAAGACGGAAAATTCGTGGTGATCAACCGTAACGGCGAGATAATTATCCGCGATGAAGAAGGGAAGAAAAAGGAGAATTACCTGATCCCGTACGGTGCCAAGCTGAACGTGAGTGATGGCAAAAAAGTGGATGCCGGAACGATCATTGCCGAGTGGGACCCGTATTCAATGCCTATTATTACCGAGCATAGCGGTACGGTTGAATTTGGCGACATTATTTCCGGTATTACCATCCATGAAGAGATCAACAAGAGCACTAATATTACGGAAAGGATCGTGATCGGGCATAAGGAAGAAAAACATCCTCAGATCATTATCCTGGATGCGCATAATAAGCCGGTGATCAATTATCCGTTGCCGATCGACGCTCATATCGTAGTAAATGAAGACGATAAGATTGAGACCGGCGATGTAATCGCGAAAATCCCACTGGAAATTTCCCGGACCAAGGATATCACCGGCGGTCTGCCGAGAGTGGCGGAGTTGTTCGAAGCCAGGAAACCGCGCAGTTCGGCGATCATTTCCGAGATCGACGGCGTAGTGAAGTTGGGTGAGCAGGTCAAAGGCGCGACCAAGATCATAGTCCAGAGCGAAACCGGTATGAAGCGAGAGTACCTGATCCCGTACGGCAAACATTTGAATGTCTATGAAGGCGACCGGGTGCTGGCCGGTGAGCAGTTGACTGACGGATCAATCAATCCGCATGATGTACTGCGGATCAAGGGTGATAAAGAAGTGCAGGAATACCTGGTGAACGAGATCCAGGAAGTGTACCGGTTACAGGGTGTTTTCATTAATGACAAACATATTGAAGTCATTGTGCGGCAAATGCTGCAGAACGTGATCATTGATAAATCCGGCGACACTGACTTATTGCCTGGCGAACAGATCAATAAATTCAAGTTCAATGAAGCTAATGAAAAAATGAGAAAAGATGATAAGGAAGCGGCTACCGCTAATCCGATCCTGCTGGGCATAACCAGGGCTTCGCTATCCAGCGAAAGCTTTATCTCAGCGGCGAGCTTCCAGGAAACTACCCGCGTCCTGACCAATGCGGCGGTTAACGGTGAAGTGGACAAGCTGGGCGGTTTGAAAGAAAACGTGATTATCGGCCATTTGATCCCGGCTGGTACTGGTTTGCCTGGTTTACAGAAGTAGAGTCCTTTAGCAGAATCCAAGAGAACAGGGGAGAGTATGCCAACAATTAATCAATTGATCAGAAAAGGCAGAGAGAAATTAAAAAGAAAAGGTAAAACACCGGCTCTGGGGATGGCGCCGCAGAAACGCGGTGTGTGTGTCCGTGTGTATACTACCACACCCAAAAAACCGAACTCAGCTTTGCGGAAAGTAGCCAGGGTGAAATTGTCCAACGGGATGGAAGTCACTGCTTATATCCCTGGTATCGGCCATAACCTGCAGGAACATTCTATTGTGATGATTAGCGGCGGCAGGGTGAAAGACTTGCCTGGCGTACGATATCACATTATTCGTGGCACTCTGGATACGGCCGGCGTGAGCGACCGGAAACAGGGACGCTCTAAATATGGGGCCAAGAGACCTAAAGCAGCCTAAGGAACTTACGAATTAACAAGGAGTAAAAATGTCCAGGAAAAAGAGAGCAGCAAAGAGAGAAGTAATGCCTGACTTAAAATTAAATGATAAACGGATTACCATGTTTATCAATAAAATGATGTATGCAGGCAAAAGGAGCGTAGCCCGGAATATCCTGTATGATACCTTGGACTTTATCAAAGAAAAATCCAAAGAGGATCCCATGGGTGTGTTTAACCGCGCGCTGGAAAATGTCCGACCGCTATTGGAAGTGAAATCACGCAGGGTCGGCGGAGCCACCTATCAGGTACCGGTAGAGGTACGGCCGGACCGGGGGGTGTCTATTGCGATCAAATGGCTCATTGAATATGCCCGCGGACGTTCCGGTCGGAGCATGGTAGAAAGATTAGCCAGTGAAATAATGGATGCCGCTAAGAATGAAGGCAGCGCGATCAAAAAAAGAGAAGATACTCATAAAATGGCAGAAGCCAACAAAGCTTTTGCTCATTATAGATGGTAGCCCGAAGGGCAGAGCAATCGAAAATCGAAATTCGATTGCGGTCTAATTTCAATTATCGATTATCTAATTAAGAGAGGAAACGAAGCACTTACATGGGAAGAGAATATCCGTTAGAAAGAACACGAAATATAGGAGTTATTGCGCATATCGATGCCGGTAAAACTACGACCACCGAGCGTTTGCTGTTCTATACCGGGAAAACTCATAAAATGGGTGAGGTCCATGATGGCACGGCAGTGATGGACTGGATGGAGCAGGAGCAGGAAAGAGGCATTACTATCACCAGTGCGGCCACGACCTGTTTTTGGCGCAATAACCGTATTAATATCATTGATACTCCCGGCCACGTTGATTTTACCGCGGAAGTGGAACGTTCCCTGCGCGTCCTGGATGGTGCGGTAGTGGTGTTTTGCGCTGTCGGCGGAGTAGAACCGCAGTCTGAGACTGTCTGGCACCAGGCTGACCGTTACAAAGTGCCGCGGATCGTTTTTGTTAACAAAATGGACCGGACCGGAGCTAATTTTTCCCATGTTATCAGCCAAATGAGGAAACGGCTTAAAACTAACGCAGTCCCGATCATGTACCCGATCGGCAGCGAAAGTAATTTTAAGGGTGTAGTGGATCTGGTCCGTCTCAAAGAATATCTTTGGGAAGATGATAATTCCACTGAATTCTCGGAAAAGGATATTACCCCTGATGTTGAGTCGCAAGTTCATAAGTATTATCATCGCCTGGTAGAAGCCGTGGCTGATGCTGATGAACGTGTTTTGGCAAAATATCTTAATAATGAGAAAATAACCACTGAAGAATTGATCGAGGGCTTGAGGAAAGCTACCATCTCTTTAAAAATAATGCCGGTACTATGCGGTACGGCGTTCAAAAACAAAGGGGTACAGCCGTTACTGGATGCGATTGTAGACTATTTGCCGTCACCGCTGGATGTTCCCCCGGTTGCGGGAAAGAATCCTGAGACTAATAAAGAAGAAACCAGGGAAACCAATGAAGCGGCTCCTTTTAGCGCATTGGCTTTTAAACTGATGACTGATCCTTATGTCGGCAAACTGACTTATTTCCGGGTTTATTCCGGTAAATTAACGACCGGATCATATGTCTATAATGTCAATAAAGATACCAGGGAGAGAATTAGCCGTATCCTGTACCTGCATGCCAACAAGAGAGAAGATGTGGAAGAAGTATATGCCGGTGATATCGCGGCAGCCGTGGGATTAAAATCTACTTTTACCGGCGATACCTTGACGTTGGAGGATCATCCGATAGTATTAGAATCCATGCATTTCCCGGAACCGGTCATTAACCTGGCGATCGAGCCAAAGACCAAGGCAGACGAAGAAAAAATGGGCATGGCCCTTAATAAGCTGTCTGAAGAAGATCCAACGTTCCGCGTGAGGACCGACGAAGAAACCAATCAGACGGTTATTTACGGTATGGGTGAATTGCACCTGGAGATCATCGTTGACCGGATGAAACGTGAATTCAACGTGGAAGCGAATGTCGGCAAACCTCAGGTAGCGTATCGTGAAACCATAACCAAAAAAGTCAAACAGGAATCCAAGTTCATTAAGCAGAGCGGCGGTCGTGGACAGTATGGGCATGTAGTGATCGAGATCGAGCCCAGCGGCCCGGCTGGCGGCTACCAGTTCATTAATAAAATTGTCGGCGGATCTATTCCGCGCGAATATATACCGGCGGTAGATAAAGGCATTAAAGAAGCTCTCGAAAGCGGGATCGTAGCCGGTTATCCGGTGGTGGATCTGAAAGTAACCTTGATCGATGGCTCGTATCATGAAGTAGATTCCAATGAAATGGCTTTCAAAATTGCCGGTAGTATGGCCTTACATGAAGGAATGAAAAAGGCTCATCCTGTCCTGCTGGAACCGATCATGGGCGTGCAGGTATATGTGCCGGAAGAATATATGGGTGAGATACTAGGGGATTTGAGTTCTCGCAGGGCGAAAATTGAACATATGGAACCTCAGGGAGGGGTGCAGGTAGTTACTGCTCATGTGCCATTGGCGACCATGTTCGGTTATGCTACGACCATGAGGTCTTTGACCCAGGGGCGCGCTAATTACAACATGGCCCCATCCCATTATGAGCAGGTTCCTGAAAGTATATCGAAAGAAATTATTGAGAGAGTCAAAGGATAAAAGGAGGCATTTGTATGGCGAAGGTAAAATTTGAGCGGACCAAGCCGCATGTAAACATTGGGACGATCGGGCATGTAGATCACGGCAAGACGACCTTAACGGCGGCGATCACGTCGACCTTGGCGAAG
>JAQUQP010000113.1 GCA_028716025.1 bacterium
GGCAGTTAAAGGATGAATATACGGATCAATAAAAGCGTTATCAGCAATGGAGTATTACATCTCAATCGCCAGCCGGATTTTTGCCTAAGCGCGGATTATCCTTATTATCGCGATCATCGGGCGGATTGGGCAGTGCAATTAAGCGGCATCAAGAAAATGGGGATCAAGTATATATCCTTTTATATCCCCTGGCGTCACCACCTTCCTCGGAACCCGTTTACGGATAAGGTGAAAGCTGATTTTACGGGTGAGGATCAGGGTAGCGCGGACATTAAATATCTCCTGCACTTGTGCCAGAAATTAGAACTGTTCGTCATTGCCAAGCCAGGCCCTTTCGTTCACGCGGAACTGAATTTTGGCGGTTTGCCTGAATATGTCCGTGCCGGGAAAGCGACTGATATTGAACCTATGCTTAAGGCTGATGGCAGCATTCGTACCTGGAGTGGTTTACAGGAGAATGCCCTGCCTGCGCCTTTAGACCGGAAATTCCTGCGCTACGTAAAAAACTGGCTGGAAACAGTGACCAAAGAAATACTGGTCCCATGGCAATATCCCCGCGGCCCGATCGTCGCGGTGCAGATATTAAATGAAGGGATTTACTCGGATGCCGGCCAATCCATTGATTCCTATGATTATTCCACTGCCGCGATCGAGCGGTATCAGGTGTTCCTGAGAAATAAATACAAGTCTCTTACCCGTCTCAATAAAATATATGGCATGGCCTATAAATCCTGGGAGCGCATTGATCCGCCCCGCCGCTGGGTGGGAGTGAAGCGGACCAAAGAGCTCATCTGGTACCGTGACTGGGCGGAATTTTCTGGAATATATATACCTTTGATCATTAGTGAATACAGGAAGTTCATGAAGGGGATTCAGGTACCGTTCTTGACCAACTACAATCCTCCTGGTCCGACCGCTATCCTGAAAGAAGCATATTTTGCCAGGAATAATCCGCGGACACTGGCTCCCGTAGCAGAGTATGGTTTTACCAACTGGCTCGGGGTCATTTACAAGAATCATGAAGATTATTGCCGCTACCGGCTCATGGCCAAAAAAGCCCGCGGTATTTGCCTGGAGGAGAACTGGGGCTTCAGCAAGATCTATGATCCAGCCTATGAATATTGCCAACCCAGCTATTTTCAGTCCATGGCCTATATTGCCTTTGGCGCCACTGGCTTGAACATTTACACTGCGGCTGCGACCGACCACTGGACTAAAGAGCTGGACGCCAACCATTTCCCGCCGTATCCTCATCATCCGCCGATCAAGCAAACCGGCCTGTTTCGTCAAAAATATTGGACCGTGTACCAAATGGCTGGTTTCTTAAACCAGGAGGGGGCTTCCCTGGTCAGGGAACAAGAACAACCATCTATCGCCTGGGGTCTCTATAGCCCATATTGCCAGGAAGGCGCCTGGCATGGGGGAGTGAGTTCGATCCATTATGGTTGGGATTCATTTTTAAGATTGCTCGCCAGGAATAATACTGAAAGCGGACTGGTATATCTCAAGGAAGACAGTCTTGATTCTTTATTACGCTATAAAGTTATTTTTGCCAATGGTTATGAATGGATGGATCGCGCCACCCAGCGCACCCTGGCCAACTATATTAAAAAAGGCGGTATCCTGGTACTGACCGGGGTCCTGCCGGTTCTGGATGAGAATATGGAGCCTTATACAGTATTAAAACAGGCTTTTGGTTCTCCTCGGACAGAGAGGATCGCGTTGGCTGAATCAGCCAGGGTTCTGCTGGATAAAAATGAATTTACCTGCCGGGCGCACGGATCACTGATCCATGTTTTTGTCAAAGATAATTGCGAACTTCTCGCTCAGGCTGTTTACCGGGGCAGGAAAATTAATTGCGGCTATATTGTTAATAATGGCAAGGGCAAGGGTGTTTATCTTGGTTATATCCCTTGGTTGGCCAATGACAATATCTGGACCAATGAGGGGCTGGTGGAATATCTTATGGACCGGCTCAATATCAAACCAGTCAGCCGGGCAGTCAATTGCAGTTACCAGCCACGGGTTGAGGTGATCCAGTACGACCATCGAGCAGAAGAAAAACAAGTCCTGTTTATCATCAACCGCGCTAAAGCCGGTGAAGTGCAGACCATCCGCTATACCAATGAACGCCGCCAGCTCCGTTATTTTGATATAAATATGTGCAGTAATTCAGTAGCCGCGGTGGTCATTAAGAAAGGGCGTATCGCTTCAGCTTTACTTAAATGCACCAATGACCAGGAAAAAACCAGCGCCAAGCCTTTCCTGGCGGTGCAAAAGCTGGCTCTGGGCGCTGATCGGAACTGTGATCTATCTTTTGTTAGTCATGGAAATTACATAGAAGTGAGTGTCACTAATATTGTTGGCCAGGATTGCACTGAAGTGACCGTGCCTGTCTCTGTCAACAATATCAAGAACGTATTTGCCCTGGATAATAACGGGGTGAGGGAACCGGTCTTATTCGTGGCCCATGAAGAACATATTACTTTCCTGGCCGAAGATATTAATGATAATTTTATGCGTTATTTCATTATCTTAAAGAAACGCTCCTAATATGCGGAGGAACTAATGAAATGTAAAACACTGCAACTTCTTTTATTCCTGCTTGTTTTTGCTGTATTTCACGTGCGGGCCTCCGCGACTGTTATTGACAGTTTAGACGCTGTGGCCAACTGGAACAGCCAGACCGGGGATGGCAGTACGGTCACGGTGAGCACTACCACCGGCCACTCTAATATGGCTTTGCAATTGGATTATTCATTAGGGTCAAGCGCCTGGGTACAAGCCTATAAAAATTATCAGTACATTGATCTTTCTTCTGAATATGCTATTAGGTTCCGTTACCGCGGCACCGGCACCACGGAAGAATTGGTAGTAAAAGTAAAAGACGCGGACGCTGATACTTTCCAATATTCGCTGGGAAATGTTACTAATACCGCGGACTGGACCACTGCCACGATTAAATTATCAGATTTTACCTGCGAGACCACGCATTCCATCGGTAACCAAACTATGGATTGGACCCAGGTAAAATCTATGGAATTTGTCATCAACGATAAAGGTGATGCCGGCGGTAGCGGTACTGTGGAAATTGACCAGATCGAAAAAATGAAACAAGGCTCAGCTCCTATTTTGACTCTACCCTTAGGGAATCTGCAGAATTTTGAGGCTAATAACGGGACAGTTATCTCTACCAAAACCGTTTTTAATTCGATCCAGGATTTTGAGGCTAGTAATGGTACTTCAGGAGCGTATTTCTGGAGCGTCTGGAATTCCACCCCTTCATTCAGCGCCGGCACTGTCCATCGCGGCGCCAGGGCATTGACCATGAATGCTAATGGCACAGTAGGGATAAATCCTAAGAGTCAACTCGTATCCATAGCTTCAACTGTGAATGCTACGAACGCGGACACATTCTCTGCCTGGGTTTATGATACCCAGGGAGCAAATACCTGCGAAATGCGGCTCACTGATACCAACGGTGGCACTAAAGCTGTCTGGTCCACAAATGCAGCGGTGCAGAACGAATGGACCGAATTAACCTGGCCGGCCAGTAGTTTTACCGGAGTGGATCTGGGGAACATCCATGATGTCCAGTTCTATGAAGCCAACAATGGCATCTATTACTTTGATGATATCGGTTTTTACCGCCAAGAACAAAAAGAAGATGTCTCTGATTATGCCTGGAGTGTTTATCTTTCGACTCCTTCCCTTGAAACCAGTACTGTCTATAATGGCATACGTGCTCTTAAAGCGACCGGAGGCGGTACAGTCGGTATCAATATAGTGAATTATACCAGTGCCGGCATAGATATTTTCGCGCGCAAGACTTTTTATGTATTTGTGTATGATACAGTCGGGAACAACAGTGTTGAATTAAGATTAACCGATGTTAATGGCGGCACCAAAGCTCTTTGGTCCAGTGGGACAGCTGTCCAAAATGAGTGGACCTTTATCAGTTGGAACCTAAGTGATTTTTCCGGCACAGTGGACCTTTCCAAGATCAAGAATATCCAATTATATGAGTATAATACCGGTACGTACTATTTCGATGATGTAGGAGTGGACGGCAGCTCGGGCGAAGGTATTTATACTTATCTCCCTGATGGTTTTATCGATGAAATGGAAGTTGCGGCAGACGACTCCAACTGGACAGGCAGCGGCGACAACAGTACTAAAGCGGATCTGCATACGGTCGCGGGTCAAACAGGCAACGCGCTCCAGCTTGATTACAATCTGAATAACGGTGCCTGGGTGTTGATGTCCAAAAAATTCTCTCTGAGTTTACAAGATGGCAACCAGATCAAATTCTGGCTCAAACAGACCGGAGACAAAAATTATGTTGAAATAAAACTAAAAGACGCTGACGGCACGGTATTTTATCACAAGCGCACGTACGATACTTTTAACAACTGGATAGAAATCGTCATCCCATATAAAAATTTTATTTGGTTTGAGAGCGGGACTGATGAGAATCTGGACTTCAGTGATATAGCCTATATCTATTTTACGGTATCCAAAAAAGACGGTGATACCGGCACAATCCTGGTGGATGAGTTCCAGTATGAGCAAAAGCAGGCGATCAACCAGAACCTCGGTGAAGACAAGGTTTTACAACAGGTGACCGTGACCAATAACCCATTTTCGCCGAATGGTGAAGGCAGTAAAAATGCCGTTAGTATCAATGTCACGCTAACAGAAGCCGCGACCATCCGCCTGCGGGTCTATGATCTGGCTGGTGATGTTCTCTATGAAAAGGAACAGGATTATATAGCAGGTGGTCAACAGCTCATCTGGGACGGCAAGAACAATGATGGTGAAGTGCAACGCAGTGGCCTTTATATCTACCAGTTAAAAGTGACTGGTAACGTCAGTGGCAAAGAAGAAACCTTCAAACATATTATTGGAATAAGTAAATAAGGAGCAAAGAATGAAGAAAAAAGTACTGATTTTATTTGTGCTTATTCTATCAACTATCAACTATCAACTATCAACTGCCTTTGCCGGAATGTTCGAACCTCTCGGCCTCGGTGCGCGTCCGTTGGCCATGGGCAAGTCTTTTACCGCCCTGGCTAATGATGCTTCGTGTATTTACTGGAACCCGGCCGGTCTGACCCAATTGGACAAAGATGAAATTATCACCATGTATAGCGACCTATACAATATGGGGCTCATTTCTTACCAGGGTATTTGCTTTGCCCATCCTGGCATTGGCGGCGGTACGATCGGGTTTGGTTATACCCGGTTGGCCACCTCAGCGAAAGTGGATTTTCTTGATTTCCAGGAAAACACTTTTATATTTTCTTACGCTATGAGCCCGTTGCGCTATACTTCAGTAGGCGTAAATCTAAAATACTACCTGGCTGATTTTGAAACCAGCGGCACCGGCGCCGGTATCGATGCCGGGATCCTTTTTAATTATGACAATATCGTATCCATCGGCATTAGCGCCCAGGATATTAATGAACCCAAAGTACAGTTCCAGAGCGGCGCCGCGGATAAAGTGCCTATGAACCTGAAAGCCGGTCTGGCCATATCTCCTATCCAGGACCTGGTGCTGGCTTTGGATATGGATAATGTCAGTGAAAATTCAAAGTTTCATGTTGGCGCGGAATATTGGCTGAGCAGGTATTTTGCCGTGAGAGCAGGTGGTATCAACCAATATCAGGGCAACTGGACCTATTCCGGCGGTATAGGAATCGCGTACAAAGCCATTAAACTTGATTATGCCTATCAACGGCATTTTGATCTGGAAGATACTCATTTTGTGTCCCTGGGAGTAACGTTTTGAAAGTGATTACGCGGATTTAAAAAGCAGATTACGCAGATTATAAAAGGACGGTAAAAATGAAAAGAAAAATTATTCTTCTGGCAGGGATTCTTTTACTATTTTCATCAATGTCATTAGCAGTTGAACTTAATCCCAAGACCATAGATGATTTTGAGCGGCCGAACCAGTCTACCGTATACCGTGTGGAAACACAGGATGAATCCACACTGTCCATCAATTCTACTCCGCGGGCTAAAGTAGGCGTCACTGCCATACAGGTGGAATATAACCTGAAAACCAGTCGTGCTGCCGGCTCATCAGTCTTGATGCGTTGTGAGCCCGAGCTGAATGACTGGACCAATTATGACCAGTTATGGATCTGGATCAAAGGTGACGGCAGCGGCAATATTTTCAGCATTTTCTTTACCGATGCCAGCGATGAAGTCTGGGAATATCAGGATCGTGATGTGCTACTTAGCCAAAAGTGGCAATTGTTGAAAGTAGATTTCAGCGAATTCATGTTAACCAGTTCGGGTGAGAATAACAACCGGGAAATAGAAAAAATAATATTAAAAATTATGGATTCGGGATCATCGGGCGGACCCCGGATTCCTCAAGCGGCCTTATTT
>JAQUQP010000114.1 GCA_028716025.1 bacterium
TGACCGTATTTGTATCGCTACAAAAGGCTGATGCCCGGATCAATAAGGAAATGGCCAAAACTGACAACAATAAATTTTTCATAAAAATACCTCATGCTCTATTGACTATGAGTGAATATTCTAGTATATGAAGATATATGTATAAAATAATAGTCATGCTCTGCTTGTTACTATCTTTACCGCTGTCCGGCCGGGCTGCCGATATTACCACCCTTAACACGGAGGAAGCCCGTTCGCAGATAGAAAATGATTTAAAAGTACTCAATGTCTACCGGCAGGGATTAGCCGGCAATACCGATTTTATCGCCGGAGATAAATCCCTCTCTCCAGATAAAAAAACCGATGCCCTTAGGTTGCTCGCGCTGAATGAAAGAGAGACCATCCGCCGCTATTGGCAAAGCACTATGGATTACTATCTGGCCCTTGATTCCCTGGGAAATTATTATCATCACTATTATAATTTAAATGAAAAAGATTTAAAAGAACTTTCCTTCCATATTTTCTACGAGGCTTTCCTGACCCAGTACCGCTTCGCCTTGGAGATTATCAGTATCCTGGAAAAAGAACCCAGCCTGGATACTCTCTTGAATGAACCTATGCCGGAATTGGGTTTACCTAAAAATACTTACCAGGATTTCAAATTTCGTTTTCTTAATATAGCCAGAGGCGCTGAATTTGCCGCTCTTGACGCCCAATTCCACGCTCTTAACAGTCCTGTGCCTCCAAGATTAAAGAATTTTATACAGGAAGATTCCCAGTACCTATGGAAAATGGGTAAAGGCAAAGGGATAGCCCTAACCCTGAAAAATGGCCTGGAGATCATCTCCAAAGCGGGTTTTGCCGCTTATTTGCCGGTGCAGTCAGGAGTTTCTGAATGGATGGGGGCTACTAAAGTCAAACGAGTACATAAATCCCTGATCTCTGCTGAACAAATCAAATCTTTGTCGGAAGTTCTGCAACCGGGTGATATTCTCCTGGAGCGCAGGGAATGGTATTTATCTAATATCGGTTTACCGGGATTTTGGACTCATGCGGCGCTATATATTGGCACAGCCCGGCAGCGCGCAGAGTATTTTAATGATCCGGAAGTTTCCGAATGGGTGAAAACCCAGGGATTTAAAGATGGTAATTTTGAGACTATGTTGAGCATTATCTACGCTAAAGCTTACGATCTAAGCGCTAAGGCAGATGCCCAATCCGCGCTACCGCGCATTCTTGAGGCTATCGGCCAAGGGGTCAGCTTCACCAGCCTCGAGCATTCAGCTGATTGCGATTCCTTGGTGGTTTTACGGCCAAGACTAAGCAAAAAAAATAAAGCCCTGGCCATAATGAAAGGCTTTTATTACAGCGGCCGGCCGTATGATTTTAATTTTGATTTTCGTACGGATGCCGAGTTGGTTTGTACTGAGCTCATATTCAAAACTTATGAACCGCGTCCAGGGCAAAAAGGACTTAATTTGCATTTGATCAATTATATGGGGCATCTTCTAATACCCGCCAATGACATAGCCAAACAATTCGATGAGGAATTTGGATCAGCTGACCAGCAACTTGATTTTGTTATTTTCCTGGATGGCATTGAAAATGAGAACAAAGCTAAAGTCTCAACCCTGGCAGAATTCCGCCAAACCTGGAAACGGCCTAAGTGGCATATTCTTGTTCAGGAAAGGCAAGAGAAATGAAGAGAATTTTTGTTGTTATTATGTTAATAGCCATGACCATGTCCAGCAGATCGGTATTTGCCGGAGAACAAGAGAACCTGGCGTTAATAAAGGCAGCCGGAGACGGTGATACTGCCCTGGTAAAATCCCTCCTGGATAAAGGAGCCAGTGTGAAGGCTAATCTCGGAGACGGGACAACCGCGCTAATGTGGGCCGCGGGCAAAGGCCATAAAGATATTGTAGAACTACTTGTCGCTAAAGGAGCGCCGGTAAACGACAAGAGCAATAAAGGCGGTACTGCGCTGATGACTGCCGCGGCTACAGGCCAAAAAGAGATAGCTGGTTTGCTTATCTCCAAAGGCGCTGACGTAAAAGCCAAAAGTACCAGCGGGATCACTGCTTTGATGTCCGCGGCTGCGGCGGGGCATAAAGAAGTGGTAGAACTGCTCATAGCCAAAGAGGCTGACGTAAAAGCTAAAACTAGCACCGGGACTACCGCACTGATGACCGCAGCGATGTATGGACATAAAGACATTGTAGTTATGTTAATAGCCGGCAGAGCAGACGTAAATGCCAGTGATAAGGACGGATTCACGTCACTGATGGCAGCGACCCAGGAAGGCCATACGGCTATAGCAGAACTGCTCATCGGCAAAGGAGCGAATGTAAATGCCCGGGATACTACCGGAAACACTATACTCATGATCGCGGCCATGATGGGCCAAAATGACATAGCCAAGATGCTGATCGACAAGGGGGCGGATATAAACGCCACGGAAAGTACCAGCAGCGGCACTGCCTTGATGGTGGCGGCGCAAAAAGGCCATAAAGAAGTAGTGTCCCAGTTAATATCATCAGGCGCGGATATAAATTTAAAGGATAAGAATGGCATGACCGCGCGAATGGTAGCAGCCAAAGAGAAGAATACGGAAGTAGAACAATTACTGATAAAAGCCGGCGCCAGGGAATAAATACTAAGGAGCTTTTTATGTCCGTTTACATGATCATTGAGGCTAAAGAGATCATAGACCAAGAACAATATGGCGAATACATAAAACGGGTCCCTAAGATCGTAGCCCAGTTTGGCGGCAAATACTTAGCCAGGGGCGGCCAGATCACTGTCGCCTGTGGTGATTGGTGCCCAAGCAGGTTAATAATCGTGGAATTCGCCTCTATGGATAAATACCTGGCGTGGTGGAATTCGCCGGAATATAAGGCGATAGCTCCTTTACGCGAGCGATCGGCGAAAACCAACGCTATAATAGTGGAAGGCCAGGAAGATATGACTGTGGACCAGGTCCAAAACCTGAAACAAGGTAAGGAAGCGGCTAAAGGATTCAACCTGATCATGGTCTTATATTATTTCGGAGCATTATTGATCTTATCCGCCTTCGGCTGGTTCATGGTGGATCAATGGAATAAATTAGGCGCTGGCGGTATCCTCGCGGTGAGTTTGATCTACGCGCTGGCTTTTGTGCTGACCGGGCGGTATCTGATAAATAAGCTGGATTATCCTATCGCCGGAGGCCTATTGGTCACCTGCGCGGTCGGTATGACACCTTTGGTAGTTTATTCCCTGCAAAAGCTCCTGGATATCTGGCCGGCAGCTTATCCCGGATCGTACCATGATTATTATGTCTGGATAAACGGCTCCTGGATCGTGATCGAGCTGGCTACTGTGGCCGCATCTTTATTGGCGATACGAAAAGTAAAATTCGCTTTCCTGGTAATGCCGGCGGCGATCGCGCTTTGGTTCCTGTCTATGGACATAGCGCAGATAGCGGCACAATCCACTCAAATTTCTTTTGAATACCGGTGCTGGATCAGTTTAGCCTCAGGTGTTATTTTCATCCTGATAGGATGGTTATGGGAAAGGAGATCAGAAGGGGTGGATTATCCTTTCTGGATCTACCTGGCAGGATTGCTGGCTTTCTGGGGCGGCATGACTTCCCTGCCCAGTCACGGGGAATTGTCAAGATTCATTTATTTCCTGATCAACGCGACACTGGTCGGGCTCAGCCTTTACTTGAACCGGAAGACATTCGCCGTATTCGGAGGCATTGGCGTGTTTATCTACATCGGACACCTGGCCGGAGAGTTATTCAGGAATAGTATCATGTTCCCGTTCGTCATGGCTTTCGTCGGGATTTTGATCATCTGGGGAGCGGTCTGGTACCAGAAGAACTTCAGCAAATTGAGCCAACTATGCCATTCGCAAGCATCCACACGTATGTAATTAATTTTTGGGCTGGAGTGGCAGTGTCCACTCTTGGCTTATGGATACTACTACAGTTTTTTGACGTGGATAAACCTTTGCGGCAAGCGTTATGGGTGTCCTTCATGGTCAGTTTTGTCAATTTACTGCCTTATGTGACTTATTTTTTTTCTATTCCTCTGTTGGCCTTTCTTCTGAGCCGTAAGGGCCGCCTGTCGTTTAGCGGGATCGCAATAATCATCATCGCCTGGCTGGGGCTGAATTCGGTATTTTACACCGGATTGGCAAATATGGGATTCAAATACAGCATGCAGCTGCCCGGATGGCAGATAATAATCGCTTCCATAGATAAAGTATGGACTAAAAAATAATTGGAGAGGATACTATGCCGTTTATTGAATGGGATGAGAAATACAGCGTCAACGTCAAAGAGATAGATGACCAGCATAAAGAGCTTTTTCAGATCATCAATGACCTGGACGACGCGGTCTCCGGAGGAAAAGCGCAGGATATTATCGAGACCACGGTCCATAAAATGATCAACTATGCCAAGACCCATTTCGCGACCGAAGAAAAATATATGACTAAATTTAATTATCACGATTTACCGGAACATAAAACAGAGCATGATAAATTCAACATCAAAGTCCTGGAAATGAACGGGCGGTTAAAAACGGGAGTGTATATAATGTCTACAGAAATATCGCGTTTTATTAAAGACTGGCTGACCCATCATATCCTGGTCACGGACAAGAAATACGGGCCATTTTTCAATGAGAATGGATTGGTCTAGCTAAGACATACATTTTGATCAGAATATCAAAAAAACGCAACCCGGTACATATCTCTGGATTGCGTTTACTATTTAGTGGAAAAAAGTCAGATAAAAATAGAATAAAGTTATTTACTTTATTAGCTGTATTAAACTATAATAAATGGTAATAAGCGCTATCTGTGGTTTATTTTTTATTGTGGAGTATATTATGGTATATATACTTTTAACCAGGGAAGTTGCCGGGATATTAAGGGTCAGCGAAGAATATGTGAGAGAACTGATCCGCCAGGGAAAGATAAAAGCGTATAAAGAGGGCCGGCGAGGCGGATACCGGATACTGGGGAAAGATGTAGACAGATATATAGAAAAAAAGATGAAAAATTTATAACACCTTCGTTATTTTACATACGGAGGTGTCTTTATTTTAACAGGAGAAAATGGATGAAAAAACAGAGCAAAGATGATAAACAGCTAAAACCGCTAATGGCCCTGGCGATGGATGAACAACAGCAGGCTTCCCAGTACGCCCGTAGCCTGATCGAAGCCAGTCTTGACCCCTTGGTAACTATCTCCGCAGATGGTAAAGTTACCGACGTTAATGAAGCCACCATAAAAGTAACCGGGATACCCCGGGAAAAACTCATTGGCACCGACTTTTCAGATTATTTTACCGAGCCGGAAAAAGCCAGGGAAGGGTACCAGCAGGTATTTGCCAAAGGGTCGGTTACCGATTATCCGCTGACTATCTGCCATAAAGACGGACATCTCACCGATGTTCTCTACAATGCTTCTGTTTATCGCGATATGCAAGGTCAGGTGCTGGGAGTCTTTGCCGCTGCCCGGGATGTAACAGAGTCCAAAAGCGTGATGCGGGAATTCGCGGAAACAAAAAACTTCCTGGACAATATTTTACAGAGCTCCACCAAGTATTCCATCATCGGGAAAGACCTCAACCATAAGATACTTTCATGGAATGAGGGAGCAAAAAGGAATTACGGTTATACGGCGGAAGAGATCATCGGACAGGACTCAAATGTCCTGCATACGCCCGAGGATGTGAATTCCGGGGCAGTTAGTAGAATGCTCAAGATAGCCTATGACAAAGGCCTGGCAGAAGGCGAGTTCATGCGGGTCAGGAAAGACAAATCCCGTTTCATGGCTAGCGTCGTGGTCACTCGCAGGAATGATGCTACCGGCCATCCTATCGGTTATCTCTTAATGAGCAACGACATCTCGGAAAAAAAGCAGGCAGACGTAAAGCTACAGCAGGCTTCGCAGTATGTACGCAGTCTGATCGAATCTTCCCTTGATCCCCTGGTCACGATCAGCGGCGATGGCAAGATCACCGACGTTAATGATGCTACGGTTAAAGTGACCGGCGTGCTTCGCGAGCAATTGATCGGCACTGATTTTTCCAACTATTTTACCGAACCGGAAAAAGCCCGGGAAGGGTACCAACAGGTATTTGCCAAAGGATCCGTCACTGACTATCCTTTGACCATCCGCCACAAGGATGGCCGATTAACCGATGTGCTCTATAATGCCAGCGTTTACAAGGATACCGGCGGCAACGTCCTCGGCGCTTTCGCTGCCGCCCGTGACGTGACAGCCCGAAAAAAAGCTGAAACTGAATTGGCTGACCAGCGGCGGCGGGAGTTGGACAGACTGGCGGAACTGGAAAAATTCCAAAAATTGACCGTTGGGCGCGAACTCAAGATGGTGGAATTGAAAAAAGAAATAG
>JAQUQP010000115.1 GCA_028716025.1 bacterium
GAGTTACATTGTATGTTTTACTCAATCGATACTCCTTGTTGTTAGTCTCGTTATACGGTGTACGGTTTGGATGCCCGATTAAATACTACGTCTGTCGGTTACGGTAACGAGGCCCGATTTTTTCCTTTATCGGGTTTCGTCTCCGTTCACCGTAAACCGATCATTTGCCTGGTTCCGCTCGGCGGTCCTTAATATAAATACTCTTGCTGAAAGTCTTAGCGTAAGCGCCTAGGTCTGCGCCAATTTCACTGATCTCTTCGGGACATTCCAAGCTGATCCGTTCATTAGTCACAACCGCTATATAGATGGTCATGATCGGGAACTTGTTAATATTCCCTTTACGGTCATGGCTGATGATATAGCTTCGCGCGCGGTCTTCTTCTGAATAGAATTTAGGTATACCCTGATCAAAACGTTTGATCACTTCTTGACAAATCATATCTACAATATCCGGCCCACAGATTATGATAAAATCATCACCGCCAATATGTCCGGCAAAATCTGTATCCTTACCAATTTCCTTGACTGTACCGGCGATCAATTCACCGGTAAACTTGATCACTTTATCGCCATGTTCGAAGCCATATTTATCATTGAAAGCCTTGAACTGGCGCAAGTCAAGATGGCAAACTGCCATTCTTTCATGGTTATCAAGTCTTTTCTGCATTTCTTGTTTAATGGAAACATTACCTGGCAATTTGGTCAAAGGATTGGCATCCAGTGAAGTCATGGTTCGCCGCAAAATCATTTTTACCCGGGCCAACAATTCAATCGGTTCAAATGGTTTCACAACGTAATCGTCCACTCCAGCTTCTATCCCTTTAACCTTATCCTGCACATCCCCTTTTGCTGTAAGCATAATTATGGGAATATGACGATATAAAATATCGCTTTTCAATAAACGCGCTACTTCATGGCCATTCATTTCCGGCATCATGTAATCCAGCACGATCAGGTCCGGCGGCCCTTGTTTTACCTGGGCAATCGCTTCCTTACCGTTCAAAGCTTCTTTTACTTCATAACCTTCGCTTTCTAGCGTTAGCCTGAGTACATCTAGGATGTCCCGGTTATCGTCAACAGTAAGTATCGTACCTTTATTGACTGCCATACAACACTCCTTGTAAACCCAAAAATCAAATCTCAAGAATCAAAACCACACATGAAATATTTAAAAATTACATTGTCATTTTGATATTATATTTTTACCTTTTTATTTTTCTTTTAATGCAAATCCTTTATGCTTTCTTATATGCTCAACCAAACCGCCGTCTGACAGTAAAGTCAACATCACCGGTGGCAGCGGTTTTATGGATATCTCTCTGTTTTGCGTCTTGTTAATAACCAGCCCTTTAGAAAGATCGACTGATAATTCATCGCCTTCATTAATCTTGTCTGTATCACATTCGATCAAAGGCAATCCGATATTAAAAGCATTGCGATAAAAAATGCGGGCGAAACTTTTAGCTATTACTGCGTTGATCTTAGCGTATTTGATAGCCTGGGGTGCCTGCTCGCGGGATGATCCGCAACCGAAATTCTTGCCGGCCACGATAAAATCGCCATCTTGCCGCCTTTGGAAAAAACCAGGATCCAGGTCTTCCATTACATGGGTCGCTAATTCATTAGGGTCCTGGATCTTGAATTTATAGCGGCCGCTAATGATATAGTCTGTATTAATATCATCTTCCTGTGAAAACTTTCTGGCTTTGCCGTTTAATAACATGTCCTCTCCTTGATTGATTCAGCTGTAAAGCTGTAAAGATGTAGAGAAGCTTGCCTCTTTTTACCTTTACAGCTCGCTTCACTTCGAAGTAATACTCCTACACCTTTACACCTGCTCTTATTTAAGATACTTCCGCGGATCAGTGATCTTTCCTTCAATCATACTGGCAGCCACTGTAGCCGGAGAACCCAGATAAATAAAAGCATTGATATTGCCCATTCGTCCTTTAAAGTTACGGTTAGCCGTAGAAATAACATTTTCCCCGTCCGCAGGCACTCCATTATGCGTACCAACACATGGCCCACATCCAGGGGTTACTAAAGTCGCTCCAGAATCCAGCAATATATTGATATATCCTTTTTTGATGGCTTCTTTCAGGATCCAATTGCTGGCCGGCGCGACAATCAAACGTACCCCTTTTTTAATCTTCCTACCCTTCAAAATCTTACAAGCTGCGGTAAAATCTTCCAGCCGGCCATTCGTGCAAGTACCGATATAGCCTTGGGCTATAGGTGTACCGGCAACTTCTGCTACGGGGCATACATTGTCCACTCGGTGCGGCTTGGCTATTTGCGGAGTAAGCTTGCTTATATTGTATTCCAGTACTTTATGATACACGGCATCGGCATCAGCAGCTACAGGTTTAAATTTACGTTTGGAATGCTGCCTAATCCAGGCCATTGTTTTCTTATCACAATTCATGATCCCGAACTTAGCGCCCATTTCTATCGCCATGTTGGCTATGGTAAACCGGCCTTCTACGCTTAAGGCGTCTATTACCGGACCGGTATACTCGCAGGACATATAGGTTGCCCCGTCCGCTCCCACCTGCCCGATCAAGTACAGGATCAGGTCTTTACTATATACTCCTTGAGGTAATTTGCCCTGGCAAATAAATTTAATACTTTCCGGTACTTTGAACCAGTTATACCCGGTAGCTACGCAGGCCGCCACATCAGTGGAACCCATACCGGTAGCTGCCGCATTCAGGGCGCCATACGTACAAGTATGTGAATCCGCTCCAACTACCAGGTCGCCTGGAACTACATAACCGCGTTCCGGGACTATTTGGTGGCATACCCCTTGCCCTACATCATAAAAATGTATTTTTTGCGCCAGGGCAAAGTCACGGATCTTTTTATGAATACGGCTAACCCCTTCGTTCGGACTGGGAGAAGAATGGTCTATGATCACCGCCATTTTATTAGCTGAGAATACTTTTTTCACACCCATTTTATTAAAGCTGTCGATCACAATTCCAGAGGTACCATCTTGTCCCAGGCAAAAATCAATCTTCGATAAAATAATATCATTAGCTTTTACCGCTTTGCCAGTATGCTTTGAAAATATTTTTTCAATAATTGTTTGTCCCAAATTTATGCTCCATTTATAATTGAGTTCTAAATTTCAATTTTTTTATTATATCATTTAGCCTGTCTTTTTTCAATAGTTTTTTGCAAAGAATCATATTCGTTTTTCAGCCCTTGCACGTTAGGCGCTAGTTTAATCACCCGGGAGTAGGCGTCCAAAGCTTCCGCCCAGTGCCCCGTGCGAGCCTGGAAGATGCCTAGATCTCTCCACCGGAAAGGATTCAATGGTTCAAGCAGCGCGGCTTTTTCAAAATAATATTTGGCCGCCCAAAGGAATATTTCATCGTTGAGTATTTTACCCTGAGCGTAATAAGCCTTGGCTGCGCCGGTCTTTATCTCCGCGCTGATAGGATTATATTTCAAAGCCTCCTGGTAATACAGCATAGCTTGGACATAATTCTGGTTCTTTAATGCCTCTTCGCCTTTTTTGGCCTGGTTCTGGGCATATACAGGCAGCAACATCATTAGGCTAGCCACTATGATAAAAAACCAAATCAAAACCAGGTTCGTTATCGGCCGTTTTACGACCAGGGTCATGGCTTTACCCTCTCCCTCCTGATCCAGCCCCAGGATCGTGCAGACCATAGCCACAAAAACAAGAGCTATGGCTGGATCATGCAAGTTAAATTCAAACAGGCTTTGCGCCACGATCCCAGTCACTCCTCCGGCAAAAGCAGTTAGGTAAAACTGTTTTTCCTTACTGATCAGGTGGTACGCCCGATGATAAAACAGGGCCAGCATCCAAAGGAAAGAAAATACTCCTAATAAACCCAGGTCAGACCAAAGATTAAGTACTTCATTATGCACATAAGGCGCGGAGCGCAATTCTGGCATGCTTTTGTATTGGGGATAGTAATATTTAAAGGTCTCCAGCCCCGTGCCCAATATGGGATAATCTTTTAAATACTTGAACGTCTCAGCGTACAATTCTTTTTTCTCATAAGTAAATGGGTCATTAATCTCCCTATTGAATATGACGGTCTTTAGTGAAGTCATCATGATCACAGCAAAAACGGCCAGAATTCCCAACATAAAAGAGTAAAACAAGGTTTTCCGTTTATAAAACAACACTATTGAAAAACCAACGAGCAGGCTTAAAATCCCGCCTTTGGAATCAGTAAACAATAAGGCCACCATTCCCATCGCCAGAGACAACCAGCTTACCCAGGTGAACCAGTTTCTTGGTGCAGATAACAACACTATGCTTAAAGCAAAGGTCATGGCTAAAGCGGTAAATCCCGCAAAATGGTTAGGATTGGGAAAAAGCACCTGAACCCGGCCGTAAGCCGGAACACCCCATAAACCAAAATAATGCTCAAATATTGCCAGACAGGAAAGAACCAGACTGGTTATGATCACAGTTTTCAGTATGATGCTGAATATTTTTTCACGGCTTTCATAATTAAGTATAACCAATCCAAATATCAATACCGCGGTAAATTTTAAAAAAGCCTGCAGGCTCTCGAATAAATGAGGAGACCTGGCTAAACCTACCAATGAAGCGATCAGCGCTACTACTAGTACCCGGTTAGCTCTAGCTAACCTGGTTTTTATAATCCCTTCCCCGATCATTTGAGTCACCCAGATACCCATTATGCACCAAATCAGCACTATCGTTAGTGTATCACCAAAAAGAAAGGGAATTTGCGGAATAGCAACAGCCCCGGATAGTAATAAAATTACCGACATTGTTTTCAGTTTTAATAAACGCGCATTATCGATCATCTGTATTTTTTCTCAAACTTTCGTAAAGGTTGGCTATGTCCTGTACCATAGTATCAATATTAAAACTGCCGGTAATAAGATTTCCGGCATTTTCAACGATCTTTTTGTTCTTCTCCGGCGATTCGAGGCAAGCACTGATCAGCGCCGTGAATGCCGTTAAATCATGAAATCCGGCCAGGTATCCGGTCAAGCCGTGCTTGACCACTTCCCGGGTTCCATCAGCCGGAGTAGCTACTACCGGTACGCCGGAAACAAAAGCCTCCAGGATCACCCTGGGCAGTCCTTCCCATAATGAAGTCAAGACGCATACGTCCATCAGCTTGATCATTACCGGGATATCATCACGCCAGCCCAGAAGTTTCACAGTATCTTTCAAAGATAATTCAGCAACCAGCGACTCTATGGCTGGCCGCAATTCTCCATCACCGATCATAACAAATTTTACCTGGGGTATTTTGACTTTAACCAATTGAGCTATACGCACAAAATCCAATGGCGCTTTTTGCGGCTTAAAGCAAGCGATCATACCGACAACCGGAGCTTGCTCAGGTAAACCGATCTTCTTTTTTTCTCTGGCTTTGTCTATGTTTAAATTCTGGTAATCCCCGGCTTTTATACCACTATGAATAACAATATATTGCCCTATCTTACCAATTTTATTGGCCAGGGCTTTCTTGGTGTTTTCCGCGGAAACAACCACTAAAACATCAGTGATGTACGCGGTAAACCGTTCGATCCAGATAAAAAGCCATTTAGTCCATGGCTTCTGAAAATCATTAAAGCCAAACCCATGATAGGTATGAACGATCTTTTTTACACCAGCTAATTTCGCTGCCCAACGACCCAGTATACCCGCTTTCGAGGAATGTGTATGGACCAGGTCAAATTTCTCTTTACGGCAGATACGGTAAATAGCCAGTAACGCTAACAAGTCTTTCCATGGATTTACCGGCCTGTTCAGAGATGGTACAAAAATAACCCTCTTTTCCAGATTCTTGACCGCTGTATTGTCCAGATGTCCTCCCTGCCCGCTTACCAAAAAGCACTCATAAGATTGGGGGGGCAGATGGGTTACCGTATATAAAGTATTTTCCTGGGCACCTCCCAGTTCTAGCTGGGTTATGATATGAGCTACTTTTAGTTTATCCAATTTTTAGGCTCTTTCTCATGTATTCGATCTGGTTCATTAGACCCTTTTCAAAACTTATTTTAGGATAATATCCAATCTTTTTATGGGCATTGCCTATTTGCGCCCAGGTACTAATTACATCTCCCATCGCTTTGGTCGAATATATCCTTTTTAATTTATTTCCTGTTATTTTCTCGATCTTATCTAACACTTCATTTATGGTTTGGTTGCTGCCACTCCCGATATTAAAACATTCTCCCGAAATATGGTTCTTCATAGCTAAAATATTAGCCTCTATAATATCCGTGACATAGGTAAAATCTCTCCTTTGATTTCCATCACCGTAAATCACTATTTCTTCATTTTGGAGAGCGGCTTTGATAAATTTATA
>JAQUQP010000116.1 GCA_028716025.1 bacterium
GGTAATGATCCCGCCACGGGGAGTGAATACTCCCTTTATCCCCGCCCATTTTGGTTTGCAGGCCGTAGTGAAATCCTTAAGGATCCTGTTCACGGCATTTTCGTGGGAAATACCCAGGTTGCGGTATCCTAAGATATAATATTTAAATGATTTCAGCTCTACGCACAACTTATTGGGGACATACTGGATAGTAATGGTCGCGAAATCAGGCAACGCTGTGTGCGGGCAAAGGGATGTGTATTCAGGAACGCTGATAGTGATCTTGTAATCTTTGAATAAATTCGGGAACACGTCCATCTGCGGCAGCTTCGCTTCCAACCCGCCCTTCGCCAATTTCGTTTTCTCTCTCAAATCCATAAATCCTCCAATACTAATACAAATTCTAAGCACTAATATCTAAACTCTAAACAAATTCAAAATATTAAACTTCAAATTTCTAAACGTTTTGTATTTTAAAATTAGATATTGTTTAGGATTTAGAAATTAGGATTTCGAATTTGTATTTCTTATTCTCCAATTATTTTAATGAGCACTCTTTTCTTCCGCATGCCATCAAACTCCCCATAAAACACCTGCTCCCACGGCCCGAACTGCAATTCCCCATTCGTGATCGCTATTACCACTTCCCGTCCCATTATTGTCCGCTTCAAATGCGCGTCCCCGTTATCTTCACCTACATTGTGCTCATATTTTTCTTTGCTGTACGGAGCCAGTCTTTCCAGCCACTTCATGAAATCCCGGTGCAATCCAGGCTCATTATCATTAATAAATACGCTGGCAGTGATATGCATGGCATTCACCAAACACAGTCCTTCTTTTACCCCGCTCTTCTTCACCGCTTCCTCTACTTGGTCGGTAATATTCACGAATTCGTAGCGAGTCTTAGTGTTAAACCATAACTCTTCAGAGTAGCTTTTCATAGATTCACTCCTTTAAAACTATACGGATTAATAATCTATACGATCTTTAATAACTGCCTGAGATTATCTATTATCCGGTACGGTTTTAGCGCGGCTAGTTCTTTCCGGCTGCACGACCCGCCGGTAATAGCTACAGGATGGACTTTAGCGTTCTTTCCCGCTTTGACATCGTACACCATATCTCCTACATAAAGGACTTCCCAGGGTTCTACTTTCAAATGCTTCAATACTTGTTTT
The DNA here is from genome assembly GCA_028716025.1 of bacterium. The sequence continues at coordinate 1,158 of JAQUQP010000116.1, forward strand.
AATAAATAAGGCTCCGGCTTTAGTTCATGTTTTTTATCAGCGCAGATTACCTGATCAAAATAGTTATCCAGATCTAGATGCCGGATCAAAATATAGCTGAATTTTGTCGGGCGGTTACTAGCCACAGCTAGTTTGATCCCCTGCCGCTTTAACGCGGATAAAACCATTCGTGCATATGGTTTTAATTTTGAATATCGCGATAAAGCCAGCTGATGATGCCGCCGAAATATGGCTAACCCTTTGTCTCTGTCCGCGGCTTTTACAAACTGGCTGATAAAATGCCTGTCCCCGCAACCAACCGCACGGCGGGCCTGGTCATAACTTACTTTATCGTATCCTAAAGACTGCAAGGTAAAATTAAGACTTTTTTCTATCGCCCGGTAGGCGTCTATTAGGGTGCCATCCAGGTCAAATATAACTAATTTTATCATTGGCTGTGTTCCCCTTGTCTGCTTATATCACAAATCAGGTTCTTTGTAAACCCCGTTAGAAAAACTGGATTTCAATCCGCCTGAATATCAGGAGTTTCTAACGGGATAAAGAAAAACAGGAGCGTCTTCTGCTCCTGTATTATCAACTAAAACCTATTTAAAGCACTGCTCAAGCTATTTAGTCCTTAAGAAATAATTCTTTTATACGCTCTATTTCTTCACTGGCAGTCTCGTTTTCCGGATCCAGTCTCAGGACTTTCTTATATTCAGCTATGGCCATTTTATATTCTTCTTCATCAACAAACCGGCTCGCCCGGTCCAGGTAGCTATTTATCAATTTATCATTATTTGTTTTCTCATAACCATTAGACTTTTCCGATGCGACAGTGGCCTCTTCTTCTGTGTCTTCCTCATCTTCAGCCACTTCTTCATTCTCTTCAGCAATAGCTTCTTCGTCTTCAACGACAGCTTTCTTTTTCTTAACGGTAGTTTCTTCGTCTTCGCCAGCCTTTTTAATCTTGCGCGTGCTCTTCACATTATCCCGGTAATCCCTGGAAAAATAATAATTCACGCATATATTAGCTACTATTTCCATTCCGCTGGCTTTATAGCTATCTTCTGATTTCAAACCAATATAAGTCGGAGCTATATCCGCGGACAACGAAAGAGATTCGGTTACAAAACACTCCCCGCCGATAAAAAGGCTCCCTTCATACCCGGTTCCCTTCATGTCCAGGGTATTGAACTTTAAGTATCCGCCTTCTACGCCGGTGTATCCCCGTATCGCGTTATTGTCACAGAAATAAAGGTAGAACCTTCCCGCTATGACTTTGATCCCCTCACCGGTCGCGTATCTCAACTCCAAAGGCCGGTATTTTACGGAGAAATATGGATATCCCGCTCCCAATGATAGTTCACTGGAGTGAGCGCTGATAACCACGGTCAGGAGTAAAATAATTGTAATTATAGCTTTTTTCATTATCAGATACCTTTTATTTTGTCGCATATTTGATATTACCATTGTCTGAATCAAAATATGTTATATGCGGATCATTATTACTATCCAAGGCTAAGGAAGGATATTCCCCTACATAACCAACGGCATCCACAGTCTCGACTAACCAAGCCGATCCGCTGTATTGCGCGTACTTAAGATCACACTTTGACGCGTCATAATATGAAATACGCGGATTGTTGCTGCTATCCAGGGCTAGGGAAGGATTATACCCTACATAGCCGGTTGAATCTACGGTTTCAATGCTCCAAGCTGAACCGGTCCATTTCGCGTATTTAAGGTCATCATTACTTGTGTTCAGATACGCGATATGGGGATTATTACTGCTATCCAGTTTTATGGAAGGAGCATCATACATCCAGGAAATGGAATCCACAACCGACATAGACCATGCTGAGCCAGTCCATTTCGCGTATTTAAGATCATAATTTGTTGAATCATAATAGGCGATATGAGCATAATTACTGCTATCTAAGGCTATGGAAACGTAGTCACCCACCCTCTCAGTTGAATCAACTGTTTCTTTACTCCAGGCTGAGCCGGTCCACTTCGCGTATTTAAGATCATCATTAGTAGAATCAGAGTAAGCGATATGAGGATTATTACTGCTATCCAATGCCAGGGAAGAGCTATACCCTACATAGCCGGTTGAATCTACGGTTTCAACGCTCCAAGCTGAACCGGTCCATTTCGCGTATTTAAGGTCGCTATTAGTTGAATCATAGTACGATATGTGGGGATTATTACTGCTATCCAAAGCTAGGGAAGGATTATACCCTACATAGCTGTTAGAATCCACAGTCTCTATGCTCCAGGCTGAGCCGGTCCATTTCGCGTATTTAAGATCACCAGACCCGCCGTCATAAAACGCGATATGCGGATTGTTGCTGGAATCAATGGCTATGGAGGACATTCCACCCCATATATTTGTGACTATTGTCGATTTCAGCCAGCCATTACTGGGATTATTTATGGTCACTGTGTGTTGGTCAGTGGCAGTTTGGTTAGTTGTATCATATATCTTTACTTTAACCGTACAACTGCCATTATTGTACTGTGTCGTATCCCAAGTATAGCTATAGGGCGCGGAATAATCCCCAGTTTGGTAACTATCATTTATATAAAACTCAACTTTAGAGATACCTTTATCATCCGCGGCCGTAACCGTAATATCGATTGTCCCTAATATGGTCGCTCCCTCTGCCGGGGTATCTATGGCGATCGTGGGAGGATTGCCGTTATTAACGGTAACCGTACGCTGGGCAACGCTAGTCTGACTGGCTGTATCATATACTTTTAGCTTTACGATATGCGTTCCACTGCTGAAATATGTGGTATTCCAGCTAAAACTATAGGGCGCGGAATAATCTGTGCCTTCAATTTCATCATCTATATAATATTCGACCCTGAGCACTCCTTTGTCTTCATTGACATCAGCGGTTATGTTCACGGTATTAGATACTGTCGCTCCCTCAGCAGGCGCGGTGATCGTAATGATCGGCACCTTGTCGCCGTTAGGACCCACATCAGTATCCAAATGAACGGTAACGCTGGATTGGGCGATCGCAGTCTGATTGCTGTTGTCAAAAGCCACTGCTTTAATGATGTGCACCCCTTCCGCATACTGGGTAGTATCCCAATCATAACTATAAGGCGCGGTCGTATCCATGCTTTTTACCGCGTTATCTATTGAAAATTCTACTTTTGAGATTCCTTTATCATCAGTAGCTTCCGCAGTCACGGTTTGTGTTCCCGATACAGTAGCGCCATCAATTGGCGCGGTAATGGTGATAGTAGGTACGCGGTCATTAGCAATTGTCAGGGTCATTTGGCTGATTGTAGTCTGGTTGGCTGTATCAAAAGCTTTAGCTGCTATTGTATAAGTCCCGTTAACATGCTGGGTAGTATCCCAACTATAGCTATAAGGGAATACAGTATCAGTGTTCATAAGCACATTATTTATATAGAATTCTACTTTGGTTATTCCTTTGTCATCAGTAGCTTCCGCGGTAATATTGAAAGTTCCGGAGATGGAGGCAGTAGTGATCGGGGAAGTGATACTTAACTCAGGCGCATGGTCTATCAGTTTTTCCCTGTCTTTATCCCGTTTTTCCTTGGCTTCTTCTACCTTATCCTTAACTGCTGACACTATACCAAAATGCAAGCCACCGGCACTTGAAAGCACCGGTAAAGTGATCAGAATTACTATTAAGAGTATGGTTAAATGCCTTTTCATTATTGTCTCTTCCGTAATAAAAAACCGGACTTTTTATTATAAAGCCCGGCTACACTATTGTAAACCTATACACATAGTCCATGGCTTTATTTAATTTGGTTTTTATAAAAGTAGCGCGACAATGCCCTTTTGTCAAGCGGATTTTTTGCTGAATATACACCCGCAATAATGCTGCCGGTAAAAATTATGCTCTTTGGCAAAATCCATGGTCTTCTTAAAACCATCCTGCTTTTTAAAATCATACGTCAAGAATCCCTTGCTCAATTCCTGTCCTATGGCGTTGATCTCTTGTACGTTTTTATGCGGACTGACCGACAAGGTAGAAGCAATATGCTCTATCCCTAATTCTTGCGCTTTCTCTACTGTTTTTTGCAGTCTCACCCGGAAACATACCTGGCAACGCTTACCGCCTTCTGGTTCTGCTTCTAGTCCTTGTATGCGCTCCTGCCAGGCACTGGCTTCAAACGGCCCTTCTATCAGTGTAAAGCCAAGCAACTGGCTCGCTTGCCTGACTACTGCCAGGCGTTGCTCATATTCCTTTTCCGGGTGAATATTGGGATTATAAAAAAAGCCGGTGACCTCAGATCCGTCATCCCGCAATTTTTGCACTACTGATCCGGCACATACCCCGCAGCATATATGTAATAACACCTTCTTCACTTTCTTATCCTCTATCATCCAGCATCTAGCTTCCAGCATTCAGCATCTTTTCTCTTATATCTTCACTGGTATTTTCTGCCATAGCTCAAACACCCTGGCCAACACCGGGTACCATTGGCTGATCTTTAGGAAATCCCCTTCAAAGCCGATCTTCTTTTGCCCATACGCGGCAAAAGGATCCATTTCCCCGTTAAAAAACCGCGCTAGTTCCGCTTTCTGACCACTAATAATAATATCTTTTGTTTTTCCACCTAGAAAATTAAAACATATTTCTTCCCTGTTTGATTCATTTCTGATTACCAGGGCTGTTTTGAACCGGTATTTTTTAACTAAACCTTTTAATTGGGAATCTTTATCTAGCGACTGTTTTAATTTCAATAGGTGTTCTTCAGAAAACAGTTTAAGTTTCCTGGCTGATTTTTCCTTTAGCGGCATTAACGAAGCGGGAATATCTTTCTTGCGTAAAAGCAGGTTTATTTTCGCTTGTTCTTCTAATAGTTCGATCAAAGCGAAAGCTGAAGCAAAATCATTTCCTATGGCTACTACACCATGATTCTTTAGCACTACTATATTATTGTTCTCCAATGCCTGCAGTACCGGTTTAATATTGGTCACCGTGGGCGTAGTTTGCGGCACTACCGGGACCTGGCCCAGGTTAAACCTGGTTTCAAAAGAAAAAATATCCAACCGTGGGAAATAATGGAAAAAGGCCAAGGCATAGATCGGATGTGCATGGATCACCGCCTTGGCTGAAGGGAACTTGTTCAATATTCCAAAGTGCAGGTTCTTCTCGCTGGTCAGTTTACAAGTCCCGGTT
>JAQUQP010000117.1 GCA_028716025.1 bacterium
AATAAAGATGATAGGCATTTCCCAGGATGATCTCCGCTCCCATCTCTACCACTTCTTCACTGGATAAAGACTTCACTGATGCCTGTGTCCCCACAGGCATAAAGACCGGGGTCTTGACCACTCCATGAGGCGTCGTCAATTCTCCCAGCCTGGCTTTTGTATTTTTTTCTGTTTTTAACAAACGAAAAGACATAGTTCCCCTTACTCTGTCCATCTTAGTATGGCAAATCGGGTAGCCTGGCCTAGGGAAACAAAACCTTCATAGCTAAACTGGTTTATCCTGGGTTCAGCCGGACCACAGTGAAGGATCAAATCATATTCATCAAGGATGCCATTCGGCTCCCCGGTATCGCTTGAGTCGGCAAATAATATCCCTACGTGGTCCCAACTTTTGTCTGTTTTGTCTGGATTATAATTAAATAATACAACATCCCCTTTACGCACACCGTTCTGCTCTATCTTAATGGTTTCTTGCTCATAAGGCACTCCATCTTCGCCATTATATTTGGAATAAATAATTCCTTTAGAATCATAGTAATGATCAGGAACAATTAGTTTCATTAATCCGCTATCCACCATTGAATAACGCAGACCGCTTACGTTAGTGTAGGGGATATTTTTCTTCTTATATTTGTTCCATCCTCCCACTACCAGGTCCGCACAATCGATCCCGGTATAATTATCAACTTGAGCAGGATAAGAGCCAAATACCCCTGGTACATTGAAATACCCAGTTAAAGTTCCCAGATATGAAGTATCATTTTGAATAGTGATTCGAGTGACTTCATTACTTATACCATTATTAGCATACCTGTTCAGATTCGGGGATTCCAGCTGTTTCTTTCGGCCATCAGCATCCTTATATTCAATGGCGACGCTATAACGCATAGTTCCCAGTCCGTCATGTATATCGTATTCAGAGTCAGTAGGATGGGCATTGGCTGATATTATCCATTTATTATTTTCTGTTATTAATTGATTTTCCCGGTAAGTGATCTTATCAACAGATAACGGCTGCCGATCTGTTTTCCCTCCCGGGGCTCCCGCGTTGGTATACCATAAGAACCACGGATTTACCGGATCATTTCCGGGCCCAGTAACGTGATACATTTCCGGTTCTATCTTATACCAGTTAATCGTCACTAGCCCTGGATATTCCACTGGTTTTTTAGGAATGATCTCCAGACTGCCAACTTTTATTTTTTGCGCCTCACTGAAATAAACAGTCTTATTATCTTCTCTAGCTTTGATCACTAAGTAAAGTAAGCACGAATCTTCTCTCATTATATTCTTAGCGGAAATATCAGCTATGACTTTTTCATTTACTCTTGACACAATAAAAACCTTTTCCAGAGTAATGGCAAAAACCAGGCCAGAGTTCAATATAAAACAGATCATCCATAGCCATGCCAATATTATTTTACCTGACATTTTTTAACTCCGGATAATATTCATAGGGCTTCAATAAACCATTTTCATATTTTAAAACCATCAAATGCACATGGGTCGGACTGGTTTTTTCATAGGCCAGTAACCCAGTCCTCCCTACTGTTCCTATCTCTGTTCCGGCTTTCACAAAATCCCCGGAAGATACCAATATTTTATCTAAATGGGCATAGTAAAAAAACATATCCAGCTTTGGATTATACAACCAGATATAGTTTCCACCGCGCAGTTTACTGTTTTTCTGCCACCCGGTGTATATACTAAGCACTACACTATCAACCATAGCTAAAGCGTCTACCTGTTGCTTTGTTTGGTCATCAAGAGTATTTTGATCTTTATCTCGGATAAAAATATCATGCGCCGGATGCCCACCGTGCCGATTGCCGTCAAAAAAATTATATCCTTTAACCGGACTCACCCCATAGACAATACTTGGCTGAAAATCACTGCCCTTAGGAGCGATACTCGTCAGGCTATAACCTCGCAAGGGGAATATCCAGGTTTGCCCCCCGGTAAAATCATAAGACGCACAAATCTGCCGAAGATCCTTAATAATGCCTGGCAAATCGGCTTTAGCCTTGGTTTTATCAATCAATCCATCCCGAACGCTAACCTCATAATTTTCCCAATTGGTTATAGGGGCAGCTTCCAAGGAAACAACCATAAATCCCATAATTATTAATAAGGAAATAATAAAAACCAGGGTCTTGACCACTCCATGAGGCGTCGTCAATTCTCCCAGCCTGGCTTTTGTATTTTTTTCTGTTTTGAGCAAATGAAAAGACATACTGCTCCTTAAAAATATAACCCGCTTAAATGCGGGTTAAGATATTATAAACATAAACTTAGCAAAATTCAACTAAAATTACAGACAAATTATCTGAAAATAAATATTTCTTGCCTTAATCTTATAGAAATGCTATAATTCAGCTATACAAAATATGTTAAGGGTTCGGTGACGAAATTGTCATCGGAGGGTTCAGGAGATAGTCGGGCCGCTATCTGGATTTATTCCAGGAGCGGTTTTTTTATTTCCGCTAACTGGAGTTGAGTCAGTTAGCGGATTTTTATTAATAAAGGAGGATTTGTCATGTCAGAAAAATGGTTTGTAGCAATACTATTGGGGGTGGTTGCCTGGTTTATACTAACGGTTGCTATAAAAAGTCGTAAAAACCGGGATAAATAGCCTGGATATTTGAAGGATTATAGATCACATGATATTTTTTTGCTGTTTAACGATCTCCATGCAGTTTTCATTAAGAATGATCACCAGATGGCCTTTGATCGTCTTATGGTTAGCGACAAAAGTGATCACCACATCGATTATTTCCGGGCAGTTCAGGGCTTGCGCCTGTTCTTCCCTGGACATTTCCGCCATCACCTGCTCTACGATCAGTTCAAACACCCCTAATCCAAAACTGGGCAGGTAAGCATTACCAGCCTTGGCTTCTTTGCCAAACAGGTAATCCAGATATGTATTTATGAATACGTACCCGATCTCTGAATAATTCGCGATATCGTGCCCTTCAAACTGGGTGGAACTGCCCAAATCTCTTTTGGCGACCAGGTCGCATAACGTCAAGGCATGTTCTTTCTTAAATAAAAAAAGACACGCCCCTTGAACGTTCTGTGGTACCGGGGCGTATACTATAGCGCAATTTTCTTGCGGTTCTATGTCGGCATGCAGATCTGTCATCTTGATCGCGCAAGCCTGGGTAGCATGGATGATCACATTGGTGTTATTCGATCTTTCAAATTTCTTGAATATCTTGGAAATAGCGATACTGCTGATCTCACTCCAATCAACCATGATCTCAACTCCTAATAGTGCCATACTTAAATTAGGAGCAGTATAACCTGCCGGGAGCAAACAGTCAACAGGATTTTAATGGGTATATAATGGGTATATTATATACCCATAGCTATGGAGGATTTATAGCTGTTGCAGGTAGGAGGTCAGATTCTCGTGTTTATTTACTAACCCTATTTTCTTTCTGATATTCTTCCGGTGTTTTTCTACTGTCTGCTTGGATATTCTCAATAAGGACGCTATTTCTTTGCTGGACAACCCGTTATGGATCATATTACAGATCTCGATCTCTTTCGGGGAAAGTTTCAAGTCTTGCTTAGTTATCCGGTAACCCAATGAGGAAGTTAATTTTTCAATGCTTTTCTGCAGCAGGTCTAAGTATTTCCAGGAACAGCCATGCATTTTAATTTTCTGGAATATTGGCATTATTAATTCCCGCACATTGACAGCAATATGCTCAGTGAACCGATTTTTTTCGGTTTCAAACTGCTTCATGACCTCAGCCAGGGCAATATTCTTCTTTTCCAGAGAGATATTCTGCTCTCGGAGTTTGGCTTCAGCTGCCCGCAGTATATTTTCCGCCTCTTTCTGCTTGGTAATATCCCTGTGCACTCCGCGATAACCGGCAAATTTCCCTTTATTATCATAATAGGGCCGGCCATTACTTTCTAATATGACCTTATGCCCGTCCTTATGGTGATTAACAGTAATAACTTTATAAAAAGGAGCCCTTTTATCAGCTATACTTCTTACCAGATGGACTTCTTCTGTCGTCAGGAAGGTTGTCGGCCTTTTACCTAAAATCTCGCTTTCTTCAAATCCCAACACCTCTTTGGTTTTAGGACTACTATATGTTAGCCTAAGATCAGCGTCTGTTTCCCAGACCACATCTGAGGATATCTCGATCAATTCTTTATACCTGTTTTCAGATTTCCGGAGTTCTTCCAATGCTTTTTTTAAATTAAACGTACAGCTTTTCTTAGCCATGCTTTGCCCTACTTTTTTCTGCTGGCAGCGAACTTACGGCCTTGTACTGTGCCATGTTTGTCAGCAAGCGCCCCTACTATTTTTTGAAATAGATCCAGTTTTACGTTATAATAATATGGCTTGGTCAGCCAGCCGTTACTTTCCCAATAAGCATAATCTTTGGGAGCTTCCTCCTTGATATACGGCCGCATAGACCTGATGGCGCGGAAGATCACCAGGTATTTCAACAAAGGTGAAGGATTCTTGTGACCGGTTAAGTAGCAATAAAACCTGGACGCTGCTTTGGCGATCTTTTTCTGATACTTCAGTTGCTCTGCAGTGAACTGTTCTTTATTTACTGAGTTGATACTTACCCCAGGACAAACAATAAAGCCCCAGAACTCGGAAAGTTCTTTTAGGAATTTTTGTACTCCGCCAGCGCCATAAGCTCCCTGGGTAACGAATCCCATGGCCACCTTATGGAAAAAACAAGGGCGGTGAAAAACAAAAGAGAAGCGATCGAAAAAGTTTTTCATCACAGCCGGTACTGCCAGGGCATAAACCGGAGTAGCGAAAATAATCCCGTCTGCCGCTTTCATAGTATTAAATATCTTATCCCGGTCATCTTTCCGGGGACACCGTTCCTCCCCGTCTCCCAGGCACATAAAACATCCGACGCATTGTTCCAGGTGTACATCTTTCAAGAACAGGTAATCGAACTGGATATCGCCCTTTTTCTTTAATTCCCGTTCAAAGTCCTGGACGTCCTTGTAGGTATCGCCCTTCCGCGGGCTACCGATTATCGCCAATACCTTGTACATATCCCCTCCGCTTACATTTAAATCGGTCTTTTGTGCTGGTCAGGGAACTGATCATTATTTTGAGCGAGCTTGTCGGTTTTAGCCAAAGCACGCTTGCAGACAACGAGGGTATCTTTTGGTTGCTGGATGCCGAGACATGTTTGAGCCCTGTGGGCGAGTTGTGAGGCACCGAGTTGTCAAAAGACCTTTGGCGCAGGTCCGCCGAAGGCGGACATGAAAACCGACACTGGAGCGAACAAATAGTGACAGTTCACTGACCGTCACTTGATGAACATCGCGTCGCCGTAGGAGAAGAAGCGGTATTTCTCAGTTATGGCTGTCATATAAGTGTTCCTGATAGCTTCCATTCCGGCAAACGCAGAGATCAGCATTAAAAGTGTAGATTTTGGCAAATGAAAATTAGTGATCAAGTGATTCACTATCTTAAATTCGTATCCCGGATAAATAAAAATGTCCGTACCTTTACATTCAGCTTTCAGTCTCCAACCATCGGCAGTCTGCTCCGTAGCGCTTTCCAGAGCGCGAACTACTGTGGTCCCCACGGATACTATATTTTTTCCTGCTTTAAGCGCGCTATTTATTTCCCTGGCCGAATCCTCGGATATTTCGTAAAACTCAGTTTCCATTTTGTGCCGGGTGATCTCTTCTTCCCTTACCGGCATAAAGGTCCCCATGCCGACATACAGGGTAATGGGAACGACTTTGATCCCTTTAGCCTTGATAGTTTCCAGCAGCACCGGGGTAAAATGCAAACCTGCAGTCGGTGCTGCTACAGCTCCTTCTTTTTGGGCATAAATTGTTTGATACCTGTCTTTGTCTTCTTCTTCTGCCAGGCGTTTGATATATGGCGGGAGAGGCATTTTTCCTATCCTGGCCAGAACTTTTTCAAAATCCGGTGCATTGAAAGACAGGATCACCTTACCTTCCGGTCCTTTTTCCTTGATCTCTGCCTCCAAGTTTTCATCATTAAAATATACTTTATCTTTTAATTTGAACTTTTTCGCGTCTGTGATCAAGGCTTCCCAAAGACGGGTATTGGCGCCTATCTTCCGGAGGAGTAAAATTTCTACTTTGCCGCCGGTTTTTTTATGCGCGAACAAACGCGCGGGAATAACTTTGGCATTATTAATAACCAAAATATCACCTGCAGTCAGGTAATTAGGGAGACAATTAAAACCAGAATGTTCTAATTGGCCGGTCTTCCTATTTAACACCAGTAATCTTGATTGGTCTCGTTCTTTGGCAGGAGTCTGGGCGATGAGTTCCGG
>JAQUQP010000118.1 GCA_028716025.1 bacterium
TGCTGTCTTTAGCTATCTGGGAAAAATCTTCCGGCTTAACCCCGAGTTCCCGCAACCGCCAGGGGAAGCTGACTTCCACCAGAAGTTGTTTTGTTTTGTCGATACAGATCTTGGCGGCGCGTTCTTTATCCAAACCTCTTAACAGACCACCCATCACCCCGGCTATAGCCGAGTATTTGGCAGTGGCAAAATTAAGGTTAAATTCGATCACATATGGCAACAAGACACCGCAAACTAATCCATGAGGCAGGTTATATTTAAGACCCAGGGGATGAGCAATACCATGTACCGCGCCCATGCGCGCATTGGATAACGCGATACCGCTCAATAAAGCGGCATACAACATATTTTGGCGGGCTTGTACGTTAGTCCCGTTTTTGAATGTCTCACGCAGATTCATACTGACCAGCCTGATCGACTGTAGAGCAATGGCATCAGTTAATATATTAGCTCCCGTAGAAACATACGACTCGATAGATTGGCATAAAGCATCAATACCAGAGTAGGCTGTTAGTTTTGGCGGTAAACTCACGGTTAATTCCGCGTCAATTATAGCCATTTTCGGATATAAGAAAAGATGGCGCAGGCTTTCTTTGACTTTTCTTTTCCGGTCAGATAAAACAGAGTTAGGAGTGACCTCGGCGCCGGTCCCGGCAGTAGTGGGAATAGCGATACAGGGGATACCGGCAAAAAGCAGTTCCCGTCCAGCCATGAATTCTTCCACCTGGCCGTTCTTATTAGCCAAGGCGGCCACCGCCTTGGCCACATCGATCACGCTTCCGCCTCCCAGACCAACCACGATATCGCAACCCTTTTCCTTGGCTGTAGCTATAGCCTGGTTGACATTATCACAAGATGGCTCAGGATCAACCTGGTCAAAAATAGTCAAGCGTATTTCAGAAGTGGCAGAAATATTTTTTGTGATCCGGTCAAGCAGGCCATTTTGTCTGGCACTGTTCTTACCAGTGATCAATAGTACATTATCCCCAAAACCGCGTATATTTCCGGCAAGATTATTAATACTACTCAAGCCGGAAATTATCTTAGTTGGTAAATTAAATTCAGTGATCCTGTTTTCAGGCACGATAAGCTCCAAAGTGCGAGTATCAAGAGTGAAGGAGATCAGGTTACCAGGGAACCAGGCACGTCCTGATATCCTGTTATCCTGATAGCCACTACCTGATCAGCTGATATTCTGATTACCGTATTTCATTTGTTAAGTTCTTTCTTCAATATCTTATAAACTTCAGCTAATGTTTGCGGCATTACCCTGGTAGCGCCGATCACTGGCATAAAATTATGATCACCGATCCAGCGCGGCACGATATGAATATGTACATGGCCCAGGACACCGGCACCGCCCACCTTGCCGATATTGATACCGACATTAAAACCCTCGGGACGCATTACCTTTTTCAAAATAGTGATCATTCTTTGGGTTAATTTCATCATCTCAGACAATGTGGCGGCATCCAATCTCTCCAGATCTTTGATATGTTTGAGCGGAGCCACCATTACATGGCCATTAGTATAAGGATAAAGATTAAGCATCACAAAAGACTTCCGGCCGCGATAAAGGATCATATTCTCCGGCCCGTCTTTTTGTTTCAGTTTTTTACAAAAAACACAGCCAGGTTCTTTCGCTTTTTTAATATATTCCATCCGCCAGGGAGCCCAAATTAAAGTATCTTTATTCATTACTACTCCTAATACCGCTATTTTTTATCGTTTTAAAAGCTTGCTTGACCGTCTGCCAAACCAAGGCAGGATCAGCCGAATTCAGCTGGTCCACTAAACTACCGCCATCATAACTCCAGGCGGCAATATTCGTGATACCCGTCTTAGCGGCAATCTCCACAGCTTTACTGATCTCCGGCTCAAAACCAGACGGGATCTTAAAAGCCTGTATCCAGAGTTGCGCCTCTTTGTTATGATGTTTACAGAGATTATAAACTTTTTTAGCAAAATCTTCAACAAAATCAAACTTTTTATTCCAAAGCAGCCAATAAGGATCAGTCCCGAATATATCGATAGTTTCCAGTGCGACAATTTTTTCCCATAAATGTAAAGACAAGACATCTTTCTGGGGATAAACACAAATAGCGTTCTTTACTCCGTATTGGTTTACGATAGAGGTCATTTCTGTTAAAAATCCAATGATCTTTTTACTCTCCTGCGCGTTATATTTCAGCCCTGCCTGATGCGGTTCATCCCAAAAGATCACGTCCGGTTTCATGGCCAGGGCAATCGTCAGCCATTCGCGCATGAATTTCCTGAATTTTTTATTAGTAATATCAGCGACAGGGACAGGTTTTCCCCTTTTTTTTAAACAAGCATCGGGATTTTCAGCGACAAAAAGTGAAAACGTTTCCCCGCCGAAAACACCGCCGACACCCCAGGGGTCGAGATACGTTTTTAATCCTACCCCGCGACTTATATTTACTATTTCCCGCATATTCTGGCGATGATAATAAAGGTCGGTTTCGCTGAAGGTGTGAACCACAAAATCGCAGCAAGTAGCTATCTCGGTCAGATCCTGCCTGGCTTGGGATAAATCCCTGTTTAAAATATAACTGATCCCGGTCTTCAATGGATACTCCAGAAGTTACCGAATATTGACAAGCTGAATAGGACTACGGCAGTGATCGCCACTGCGTCCCGACTGGTAAACTTTAATTGATATAAGCTGGTACGGTGTGGACCAAGATGAAATCCGCGTGCTTCTACAGACTGAGCCAGTTCATCGGCTTTCTTCATGATATTGACCAGTAAAGCATAAGCCAGCAAAGGAATATTCTTAGGTGAATATCGTACTCCCCGTACCTGCTGCGCTTCCATGATTTTCTGATTCTCCAGTACAGCTAACGGTATGAACCTGATCGCCATGGTCACCATAAAGGCGATGCTGGAGCCCAGCTGAGCAAAAATATTAAGAGGCTGGAGTAATTTCTGTAAGCCCATGGCCAGGCTAAAAATAGGCGTGGTCGTGGTTAAGAGCGCGGTTAATGACAGTAAATATATAAACCGGGCTACTACAGCTAATCCTATTTTCCAGCCCCCGGCTGATCCCAAATGCATAACCAGGATCAGCACCAGGATCCAAAGTAACGGACGGATAGCGCGTAGCCAGCGTGAAACAGGGACTCGGCCCAGTGCCAATAGCAAGACAGAAATTACCGCGTAAGCCGCATACTCCTGCCAACTAGTAAGAAAAAAGACAACCCCAGATAAAATCAGCAAACTGATAATTTTAGTTCTGGGGTCGAGGTGGTGAACAAAAGAATCACCTTCATTATATTGCCCTACTATGTTGGGGATATTGCGCATAACGTCCAGCTTTTAAACTATATTCTGTTTGATCAACTCTTCCGCGATCTGCACAGCGTTCCACGCCGCTCCCTTGAGCAAATTATCACTTACTATCCACATATTCAATCCATTACTAATGGATTCGTCCTGGCGTATCCTGCCTACGAAAGTATCTATCTTCCCTTCACAATTGATCGCCAAAGGATACTTTTTATTCGCTGGATCATCTACCAAGACCACGCCTGGCGCATGGGCCAGGATATTCTTGGCCTCGACCGCGCTAACATGCTTCTCCGTCTCGATATTCACGGATTCAGAATGTCCGCGCATTACCGGCACACGCACAGTAGTGGCAGTCAACTGGATCGAATCATCTCCCATGATCTTCTTGGTTTCGTGGACCATTTTCATTTCTTCCTTGGTATAATCATTTTCCAGGAAGATATCTATATGCGGGATGACATTATACGCGATCTGGTAAGGGAATACTTTGCACTCCGCTGGTTTACCGGCAGCCAGTGACTTCACCTGCTCAGCCAATTCAACCATGGCCTTATGACCGGCACCGCTCACTGCCTGGTAAGTGGAAATTACCACTCTCTTGATCTTAGCGGCATCATGAATCGGTTTCAATACTACAACCATCTGGATAGTTGAGCAATTCGGATTAGCAATAATCTTTTTATCCTTTTTCAAGTGGTGCGGATTGACCTCCGGAACTACCAAGGGGACATCTTTATCCATGCGCCAAGCACTGGAATTATCAATGACAAATACGCCTTCCCTGGCGGCAATAGGAGCATATTGTTTAGAAATAGTCGCCCCGGCGGAAAAAAGGGCGATCTCCATACCCTTGAAAGAATCCTGGTTCAATTCTTCCACCAATACATCCTGTCCCTTATATTTTAATTTTTTGCCGGCCGAACGCGAGCTGGCCAATAAACGCAGATTGGCTACAGGGAAATCCCGTTCCTCCAGCATTTTGATCATTTCATTTCCTACTGCTCCAGTGGCACCGACCACTGCTACATTATACTTCTTCATTTCTTCTTCTCTTCCTCCTGTTTAAATTAAGGTTTTGCGCTTTATTTTTAACTGCCATCGGTATTTATATTAAACTCGCGATCAGATCGCCGACTTCAGTCGTGCCCATACCCATTTTCCCGGCAGCCAGGCTCTTGATCTTGCCACTTTCCAAGGCCTTGAATACAGCCTGCTCTATGGCTTGTCCGGCTTTAGTTTCTCCTAAAGATTCCAGCATCATGCCTCCGGCACAGATAGCTGCCAGGGGATTGATAACATTCTTGCCTGTATATTTAGGAGCTGAGCCGCCGATCGGCTCGAACATGCTGACCCCTTCGGGATTGATGTTGCCGCCCGCGGCTATGCCCATGCCACCCTGGATCATCGCTCCCAGGTCAGTGATGATGTCGCCGAACAGATTCTCGGTCACGATCACGTCAAACCACTCTGGACTTTTCACGAACCACATCGTGGTTGCGTCAACGTGCGCGTAATCTCGCTTAAGGTTCTTGTACTGTTTCTCACCCATTTCTTCGAAAGCGCGATACCAGAGGTCGCCACAGTAAGTCAGGACATTCCTCTTATGTACGAGATGGATCGGCTTCTCGGCATATTTAGGATTCTGCTGGTTCCTCTTAGCTTTGAGCTCATAGGCATACTTAATACAGCGGTCAACCGTCCGGCGATCATAGATCATCACTTGCGAGGCGATCTCATCCGGTGTCCCGACCCGGGTCGCTCCGCCATGCCCCGTGTAGATGCCACCCGTGTTCTCCCGCACTACCACAAAATCTATCTCCGCCGGCCCTTTATCCTTTATCGGTGTAGCGACATTGGGATATAGTTTAACCGGACGCAGGTTAATGTACTGGTCAAGAGCAAAACGGATGCGCAGCAGGATGCCCAGTTCCAGAATGCCTGGCTTGACATCCGGGTGCCCGATGGCGCCCAGGTAAATAGCGTCCAGTTTCTTCAATTCAGGAATAACCGAATCCGGCACTGTCTCTCCGGTCTTCTTATATCTCTCTCCACCCAGGTCGTAATTTACCAGGTCATATTTCAAGCCGTATTTCCTGCCAACGGCATCAAGTACTTTGAGTCCTTCTTTTAGTACCTCCGGGCCGGTCCCGTCCCCGCCCATTACCCCGATCTTATAAGTTTTACTCACAGCAATGCTCCTTCCTCATTTTTTAATAATGTTTTAAAGTTAGTAATTTTATCACAAATTCCTTAAGATGTAAATAATTATCTCCCCGGTAGACTGTTACTAAGGCAGCACAGCGATCTTTTGTATTGCCGTCCCATTCGGGCCGTTGGCTTTCACTATATAGATACCAGCAGCTACTTGTTGACCGAGAGCATTACACAGGTTCCAGTCCGCGGTACCCGCAGCCAGGTTAGTGTAATAAACTAATTCCCCGGACAAATTATATATTTCCAACTTGTCTTTACCGGTTAAACCGGAAAAGCTGATATGGGAATGTTCCTTCCTTTTACAAGGGTTAGGATACCCCCGAAAAGTAGCGCTCGTATTAGTGCCGGCAGTTCCTGAGCTGGCAGCTATAGCATACATTTCCTGAACCGCGTAATAAGCTGGTTTCTTAGTGATCGTATAATTATTGTTACTTGATCCGTCTATTTTAATAATACCAAACCATTCTTCCCGGTCATCCTGGGCATGTTCATTCTCATCACTGACCGCTGGCCAGGAAGCTGTATTGGCTTGGGGCCACCATTCATCCTGGTAATTGAATACCGCGGCCCCGGCGATATTAT
>JAQUQP010000119.1 GCA_028716025.1 bacterium
AGCCCTCGTTGATTATAATCCGTTATTGGCGGTATTTGTGGTTTTCGGCAGTGCCGCCACATTATTTTTCTGGGTGAAATGGATGGGCAAGCTGATCGAAGTGGTCAAACCGCTGAATGACCGGGAGACAGGTATCAGCGGTACGGAAATGCTGCCCTTGTATATATTGGCCGGCCTGACTATCGGGGTGTGCGCTTTTTACCCCATGATATCTTCGCGCATGATCGAACCGTATGTGATAGACCTTTACGGCCGGACCACAACTATGGCCCAGGGAAATATCGTGATCATGTCCATTATGATGGCCTTGATCGCCTTGTTCCCCTTGAGTTTCATCAATTACGGCAAGAAAGTGAAAGTGATCGATTCATATTTGTCCGGTGCTAACGCTGATTCCAGCGTTAAATTCTATGGCGCTGCCGGCTCGGTCAAAGACGTGCAGATAAAAAATTATTATTTAGAAAAATATTTTGGCGAGGCTAAATTGACCGAGACCGGGATAGTTTTGTGCTCGATCTTCCTGGTGATCATGTTCGGGGTGGCTTTCCTATGAAAACTTTACTCATCATCATGGCTTACCTGATCTTCGCGCCGCTGCTCGGCGGATTGCTGGCTGGCATAGACCGCCGGATCAGCGCCAGGATGCAGGCGCGTTTCGGCCCGCCTGTCTGGCAGCCATTTTATGATGTCCTGAAATTGTGGCAGAAAGAAAATATCGTCGTGCGGCGTTCGCAGAATTTTTATATTTTCTTTTTCCTGTTATTCGTTATTTTTACCGGCGGTTTGTTCTTCGCCGGGTATGACCTGTTGCTGGTGATCTTCGCCCTGACCCTGGCTGGTATCTTTTTCGTGCTGGGCGCTTATAAGGCCAGTTCACCGTATAGTTTCCTGGGCGCGGAGCGGGAATTATTGCAAATGATGTCCTATGAACCGATGGTGATACTGGTGGCCATTGGCATGTATATGGTCAGCGGCAGTTTTTATATCAGTGATATTAATGGTTTCCCGAAACCTTTACTGCAATATATGCCGGGATTGTTCCTGGGCTTTGTATTTATCCTGGTGATCAAGTTCCGTAAGTCTCCTTTTGACCTGTCCATGAGCCATCATGCCCACCAGGAGCTGGTGCGCGGTATCATTACTGAGTTTTCCGGGCAGACCCTGGCCTGGATCGAGATCGCCCACTGGTATGAGAACGTTTTCCTGCTGGGTATTGTCTACTTGTTCTTCGCCAGCCAGCCGCTGGTAGGCTGCCTGCTGGCCTTGTTTGTATTTTTCCTGGTAATATTGGTAGATAATGTTTTTGCCAGGCTGAAGTGGCAGTCTATGCTGGAAAGTTCCTGGGCCGCGGCAGTAGTCCTGGGCTTGGGCAATATAATCGTACTGCACTTTTTGAGGTAATTATGGGTTCACCTTTTAAAAAATCACCATGGGTCATACATTACGATGCTTCCAGCTGTAACGGCTGTGACATCGAAGTACTGGCTTGCCTGACCCCGGTATATGATGTGGAGCGTTTGGGTATTATCAATACCGGCAATCCCAAGCATGCTGATATTTTCCTGGTGACTGGTTCGGTCAATGAGCAGAATAAAGAAGTCGTGCAAAACATTTACTCACAGCTGCCTGAGCCGAAAGTCGTGGTGGCTATCGGTATTTGCGCGACTTCGGGGTGTATTTACCGTGACTGCTACAATATCCAGGGCGGGGTGGACAAAGTCATTCCCGTGGATGTCTATGTGCCTGGCTGTGCCGCGCGGCCAGAGGCTATCATCGACGGCGTGGTCCAGGCCCTGCAGGTGCTGGAGGATAAGCGGGAATTTATGCTCTCGATGGTTGGCAGTATCGATAAAATAATATTGGAAAAAGCGGACAAGAGCGACCTGCCGGAGATATTGGCACTGCAGAAGATCGCTTATCAAAGCGAGCAAGAGATCTATGCCAATTCCAGCCTGGCGCCGCTGAACCAGACGCTGAAAGAAATAGAACAGGATTTCCGTTCTATGACATTCATTAAAGCGATCGTGAACGGCAAGATCATCGGCACGATCCGCGGTTTCAAGCAGGACCAGACCGCTTACCTGAGCCGAGAGGCAGTGCATCCATATTTCCAGGGCAAGGGATTGGGCGCTAAGTTGATCAGGGAAATGGAAAGCTATTTCCCGTTAACCGACAGGTTCGAAGTGTTTACCTGGTTTAAGAGCAAACGTAATATATATTTGTACGAAAAGAACGGGTACAAGCAATTTAAGACAGAGAAAGTATCAGATACCATGGAATATGTGTATCTGGAAAAGGTGAAAAAATGATCGAAGAGCAACCCTTAGAAATAGTAGCGCGGGAAAAACTGATCGACAAAGCCCGGCAGATGCTGACTGACGGATACCGTTTGGTGCAGATCTGCTGTACCAGGCTGCCGGATAAGATAGAGGTTAATTACAGTTTTGACCGGGAATATAAATTTATTAACTTGCGGGTGAACCTGTCCTGTGATGACCTGGAAGTGCCAAGCATTTCCGCCGTCTATTGGGCGGCCCTGTTCTATGAGAATGAAATGCATGACCTGTTCGGCGTGATAGTCAAGGATATGGCCTTAGATTTCCATGGTAATTTCTATAAAATGGCAGTAAAGTTTCCTTTCGGATGTGCTCCGGAAAAGGGGCAGAAAAATGGGTAAAAGAAGCATAATTCCTTTTGGCCCGCAGCATCCGGTTTTGCCGGAACCGATACATTTGGACCTGGTACTGGAAGATGAAAAAGTGGTTGAAGCTATTCCTTCGATCGGCTTTATTCACCGCGGCCTGGAAAAACTGATCGAAAAAAGGGACTTCGTGGATTTTGTCTATGTGGCGGAAAGGATCTGCGGCATCTGCAGTTTTATCCATGGTATGACCTATTGCCAGGCAGTGGAAGAAGTAATGCAGATACCGGTACCGCCACGGGCCCTGTACCTGCGCACGATCTGGTCAGAGCTCTCCCGGATACACAGTCACTTGTTATGGCTGGGATTAATGGCTGATGCTTTTGGCTTTGAAAGCTTGTTTATGGCCAGCTGGCGCACCCGGGAAAAGATCCTGGATATCATTGAGGAAACAACCGGTGGCAGGGTGATCTTCGGGTCGGCGAAAGTCGGCGGGACCCGCCGGGATATAGATAATGATACTTTGAACCGGATCGTAGCGACCCTGCAAGATATGGAAAAAGAGATCAGGAATATAAGCAATGTTTTCATTAATGATGATTCTGTGAAAAAACGCTTGGTCGGGGTAGGGGTGATTGATCGCGAACAGGCCCATATTTTAGGAGCAGTCGGGCCGACCATGCGGGCCAGCGGGATCGTCTCTGATACCCGCAAGCTGGGATATGCTGCTTATAAGGAAATGAATTTTGAACCTATTACTGAGACCAGCGGGGACAGTTATGCCCGCTGTGTGGTCAGGATCAAAGAGATCTTCCAGTCTATCGATATTATCCGGCAAGCTGCCGGGAAAATGCCAGCCGGGGAAATTGCCGTGAAAGTGACCGGCACTCCTAATGGCGAATTTTTCGCGCGGACCGAACAGCCACGCGGTGAAGTGATCTATTATATCAAAGGTAATGGCAGCCTGTTCCTGCAGCGCTTCAGGGTCAGGACCCCAACGTTTGCCAATATACCGGCTTTGGTCAAGATGCTGCAAGGCTGTGATCTGGCTGATGTGCCGGTGCTGGTGCTGACTATAGATCCATGTATCTCCTGCACGGAACGTTAATAATAAATTCTAAATTCTAAATCCTAATATCTAAATACTAAACAATATCAAATGAACAAATTATAATTCCCAAAACTTGATTATAGTTTTGATTTTGAAATTAGTATTTGTTTAGGATTTCGAATTTCGTGCTTAGTATTTGTTTAGTATTTAAATATTCAAATTTAGGATTTTTTATTTGTTTGGAGGATAGATGTCATTATTCAGTATGTCAAAAATAGTTCTCAAGAACCTGTTTTCCCGGCCGGCAACCAGGATGTATCCTTTTGCCGCGAGAAAACTGATAAAAAACAGCCGCGGCAAGATCATGATCAAGATCGAGGATTGCGTTTACTGCGGCCTGTGCCGTAATAAATGCCCGACCGCGGCGATCACCGTAGAGCGCGAAGCTAAAAAGTGGGGCATTGACCGCCTGCGTTGCATCACCTGCAACTACTGTGTTGATGTGTGCCCGAAAAAATGCCTGCGCATGGAAAGCGAACACAGTAAGCCAACGGTAACGAAAGATAAAGAATATGCATGAATATCATGTGATCGAACCAATGGTAAAAGAAATACTCAAGACCGCGGCTGACCGTAAAGCCGTGAAGGTTGTCAAGGTAACCTTAGCTATGGGCGATAAGACAGGGTTTGATGAAGGCTCAGTCAAGCTGTATTTTGAAACAATGGGGGAAGGCACGTTGCTGGCAGGGGCGGAGGTAGTGATCAAACGCCTGGCAGGCAGCAAAGAATTTTATATTGAGAATATTGAAATAGAAGAATAAATAGAAATCACAAAAGGGGGAAACAAAGTGAAGAAATTGTTCTATGTAGGTTTAGTATTGATAAGTATCTTCTTGCCGCAGGTATTGCTCGCTGGTGAGGCGGACCTGATCCTGCCTGACCTGGGCAGTGTTGATTTCCTGGGCATCAATGGACGCTCCCTGCTGATGGGGGGCATGGTCATTTGCATATTTGGTTTTATTTTTGGCTTCGTTCAATTTTTACAGGTTAAAAATATTAAGGTCCATAAATGCATGAGTGATGTGTCGGAACTGATCTATGAAACCTGCAAAACTTATCTTATTACCCAGGGAAAATTTATTATCATCCTGGAAATACTGGTGGGAGCGATCATTGGTTTCTATTTTGGCTGGCTGCGTCATTTTACCATGAATAAAGTAGCCATGATCCTGTTATGCAGCGTGATCGGTATTGCCGGCAGTTATTTTGTCGCCTGGTTCGGTATGAGAATTAATACCTATGCCAATTCCCGCTCAGCGTTCATGAGCCTGGCTGGAAAACCTTTTCCGACCTATGCCATCCCCCTGAAAGCCGGAATGAGCATTGGTATGCTATTGATCAGCATCGAGTTATTCGTGATGCTGGCGATCCTGCTCTTTATCAATCCTGAATACGCAGGATCTTGTTTCATCGGCTTTGCCATCGGGGAATCGTTGGGCGCCGCGGTCTTGAGAATTGCCGGCGGTATCTTTACCAAGATAGCTGATGTCGGCTCTGACCTGATGAAGATCGTATTTAATATTAAGGAAGACGATGCCCGCAACCCAGGCGTGATCGCTGACTGTACCGGTGATAATGCCGGTGATTCGGTCGGTCCTACTGCCGACGGGTTTGAAACATACGGCGTGACTGGGGTGGCTTTGATCTCTTTCATCCTGTTAGCGGTAAATATACCCAATGACCAATTAGCTACTTCTGTCCTGCAAGTGCAGTTGCTGGTCTGGATCTTTGTTATGCGCCTGGTGATGATCATTGCCAGCGGTTTGTCCTACGGGATCAACGCGGCCATTGCCAAGGCCCGTTATGCTGATAAACAGGAGATGAATTTTGAAACACCCCTGACCTCACTGGTCTGGATCACTTCCATTGTCTCGATCGGCCTGACCTATGTTGCTTCTTACCTGTTAATACCTGCTGTTGGTGACGGGACTATCTGGTGGAAACTGGCTTCGATCATCAGCTGCGGTACTATCGCAGGAGCGGTAATACCGGAAATAGTCAAGAGTTTTACTTCCACTGAGTCAGCGCACGTACAGAATGTGCTGCATTCTTCACGTACCGGCGGTGCTTCGCTGAACATCCTTTCCGGCTTTACTACCGGCAATTTCAGCGCGTACTGGATGGGCTTGATCATTGTTGGTTTGATGGGCTTGGCTTACCTGGTCAGCAGTCTGGGACTGGGAGCTTTGATGCTCGCTCCGGCGGTTTTTGCTTTCGGCTTGGTGGCTTTCGGTTTCCTGAGCATGGGCCCGGTCACTATCGCTGTTGCTTCATATTGTCCGGTGTCGTATAATGCCCAATCGATCTATGTATTGTCTTTAGTAGAAACCAAGACAGGTAT